>NZ_QKSK01000005.1:0-280160 GCF_003234145.1 Curtobacterium sp. MCPF17_011 | reverse complement strand
AGCCTCGCGGGGCGGGGGGAGCTGCGGTTCGGCAGCACCGCCTGACCAGGGGGTGGCGGGGCGGGGGCGGGGTGCGCCTCCCGACTGGGCCGGCGCGTGCTGACCGGTCGGGAGGCCCGCTCGTGTCAGTCCGGCAGGCGCGTGCCGGTGAGGTCCTCGGCCACGGCCCACAGGGACCTGGCGAGGTCGACGCCACGGGCTGAGCGGGGCACCGAGGTGAGAGTGGTCGGCCCGGTCAGGCCGAACGCCCCGGCCGGCCCGTAGTAGGCCCCGGAGGCGGCGTTCCGCCCGACGGCCGCGTACAGCAGCGGCTCGGAGCCCTGCTCGACGTCCTGCGTGAACGGCAGCGCCCGATCGCTCGACTGCACGGGGCGGTCGCGGCCGAGCGACCGACCCGCCGACTGCAGGTTCGTCCGGGTGTAGCCGGGGTGCGCGATGGTCGAGGACAGGTGCCAGTCGCGGGTGACCGCCGCCTGGTGCAGGTGCAGTCCGAGGAGCAGGTCGGCGAGCTTCGACTGGGCGTAGGCGAGCCACGGCTGGTAGCCGGTCTGCCACTGCAGGTCGCCGAAGTGGATCCTGCCCGGCACCGCGGCGATGCTCGACATCGTCGCGACCCGGGGGGCTTCGGCACGCAGCAGGGTGGGCAGCAGCAGGTTCGTCAGCGCGAACGGGCCGAGGTAGTTCGTCCCGAACTGGAGCTCGAAGCCGTCCGCGGTCTCGAAGCGCTCCCGGGGCGCCATCACGCCGGCGTTGTTGACGAGCACGTCGAGCGGACGGTCGTCGGCGATGATCCCGTCGGCGAAGCGGTGCACGCTCGACATGTCGGCGAGGTCGAGTTCGCGGACCTCGAGGTCGGCGTCGGGGTGCTCGCGGCGGATCTCGGCGGCGGCGGCCTCGCCCTTGGACGCCGTGCGGACGGCGATGACGACGCTCGCGCCGGCTCCTGCGAGCCTGCGGGCGGTCTCCTTGCCGGTGCCGCTGTTCGACCCGGTGACGACGATGCGTCGGCCGGTCTGGTCGGGGAGGTCCGAGGGCTGCACCATGCGTCGGACCGTACACAGCCGTGCTGGGGGTGCGGGGGCGGGCGGATCGTGCTATTTTTCATGCGTTCGCATTGATCGACTGCGAGATCCGGGAGGGTCCCATGAGCAACGCCTTCGGCACCGACCGACCCTCGGACGTGCCGCCCCCGGCACCGGACCGCATCGGCCCCGTGCAGCTCGGCCTCGACACCTTCGGCGATGTCACCCAGTCCGCGGACGGCGGCGTGCAGACCCACGCCCAGACCCTCCGCGACCTGCTCGACGAAGCCGTCCTCGCCGACCAGGTCGGCATCGACTTCATCGGCGTCGGGGAGCACCACCGCGCCGACTACTCCGTGAGCGCCCCCGAGGTCGTCCTCGCCGCGATCGCCGCCCGCACCGAGCGCATCCGACTCGGCAGCGCCGTCACGGTGCTCTCCTCCGACGACCCCGTCCGCGTGTACGAGCGCTTCGCCACCGTCGACGCGATCTCGGACGGGCGCGCCGAGGTCATCCTGGGCCGCGGGTCCTTCACCGAGTCCTTCCCGCTGTTCGGCTTCGACCTGCACGACTACGAGGTCCTGTTCGAGGAGAAGCTCCAACTCTGGAGCGCCCTCCGCGGGGGCGACACCGTCACCTGGCAGGGCACCAAGCGTGCCTCGCTCGTCGAGCAGGACGTCTTCCCGAAGCTCGAGCACGGCCCGATCCCGACCTGGATCGGCGTCGGCGGCTCCCCGCAGTCGGTGATCCGGGCGGCGTCCTACGGCATGCCACTGTTCCTCGCGATCATCGGCGGGCAGCCCGCGCAGTTCGCCCCCTTCGCGCGGCTCTACCGCCAGGCGCTCGACCAGCTCGAACTCCCGCAGCAGCCGATCGCCATGCACTCGCCGGGCTTCATCGCCGAGACCGACGAGGAAGCGGCCGAGCGCTACTGGCCCTTCCACAAGGCCGTCACCGACCAGCTGGGCCGGGAGCGTGGCTGGCCGCCGCTCGACCAGGCCGGCTACCGCGCCGGGCTGTCCGCCGGCGGGTCGCTGTACGTCGGGTCGCCGGAGACCGTCGCGCGGAAGATCGCGCGCAACATGCGGATCCTCGGGGTCTCGCGGTTCGACATGCGGTACGCCACCGGACGCCTCCCGCACGCCGACATGTTGCGGTCGATCGAGCTCTACGGCACGCGCGTCGCGCCGCGGGTCCGCGAGCTGCTGGCCGAGCCGGTCCCGGTGCCCTGAGCGCGCCTCCCGTCCGGCCCGGCCTGCCGACGCCGTTCGGGTTCGCGCCACACCGGTGTTCGTCCATCACGCCGCGTCATCACGCGGCGCGACGGACGAACACCGGTGTCCCGCATCCGGTCGCCGGGCCGCGTCCCGGCGGCCGGGAGGCCCGGTGCAAGCCCGCCCGGCGGCTCCCGGGACGACGCGGGTAGCGTCGGGCGCATGTCGCCGAGCAGCAACGAGACCACCGAACGACGGTTCCGCGGGCGGATCCTCGGCGCCGGGAGCACCTCCGGCGTCCGGTTCGTGGTCGGCATGTGGGAGTCGTCACCGTTCGGCGCCTTCACCGACGTCTTCGTGGAGCTGCCCGACGGCTCGAGCGTCCTGCTGGCCCCGGACGAGATCGTCGCCGCCTACGTCTCCGGCACGTACCGCTTCGACGCCGTGTCCGTGGTCGACATCGACGCCCGCCGCACCGCCCGCGGCCTGGAGCTCGACGCCGGCCCGCTCGTCGCCTCGGTCGACGTCGGCGCGATCTCCCCCCTCGGCAGGGTCCTGCGGATCGTCCCGAAGCGCATCGCCCGCGACCCTCGCTGGCTGACCGTGATCGACCCGGTCGCGAAGCTCGTCGCCCCGGGGGCCGGGACCGCCGGCACCGCCGGCAACGGCCGACGCGAGTACTACGGGGTCACCGGGGCACACGACGTCGTCGGCGTCCGCGGCACCTGGGCGGGGGAGGCGCTCGGCGACCTCGCGCCGCTCGACCCGCCCGTGCGGTTCGGGTTCGCCTCATTGCCGCGGATCCCACAGGTCGTCGACGTCGAGACCACGATCCGCGAGCGCGCCTGAGGCACGGACAGGCCCCTCGCGCGCGTCCAGTGAACGGGGGCACACTGGTCGGAACGGTTCGCGCCCGACGCCCGGCTGACGTGTCAGCGAGGACGGGGCGCACGACGCAAAGGAGCATCATGACCGACACCCAGACCGACCACCGTGCCGCCATCTCGGACATCGTCCACGGTGCCCGCACGGCGCTCCTCACGACGGTGAGCGAGGACGGGCAGCTGCACGCCAGGCCTCTCGCCGTGCAGGACAAGTCCTTCCACGGCAGCCTGCGCTTCCTGGTGCAGGACGGCAGCGAGAAGGTCGAGGACATCGCCCGGAACCCGCACGTGAACGTCGCGATCGAGTCCCAGGGCGGCTACCTGTCCATCGCCGGCACGGCCACCGTCACCGAGGACCGGGCGGTCGTCGACGAACTGTGGTCGCCGTTCGCCGAGGCGTGGTTCCCCGAGGGACGCGACGACCCGTCGATCCGGCTGCTCACCGTCGAGGGCGTCTCGGTCGAGTACTGGACGCAGGACACCGGCCCGGTCGGGTCGCTCGTGCAGACCCTCAAGGCCGCGCTCGGGCACCAGTCCCAGCCGGACGTCGGCAGCCACGGCACGCTCGAGGTCTAGACGCGCGCACCCGCCCGGGCCGCGCCGGCCCGGGCGGGTGCGCGTGCGTGTGCGTGTGCCAGCGCTCCGGGTACCGTCAGGGTGGCCCGAGCAGCCAGAGCACCGCGACGAACACCGGCTGCAGGACCAGCGCCCCGGCGACGAGGGTCCAGCGCATCGCCGGCTTGGCGACGAGTTCCGGCGAGCCCATCAGCGGCGCGAGCGGCATGAGCAGCCGCGGGGTCGACGCCATCGGCAGCGACACGGCGAACACGTAGAGCGCGTACCCGGCGGCGAACACGAGCGTGGTCGTCCCGAGCTTCCGGGTCGACCGGCGCGCCAACCACATCGGGTAGAGCACGAGCAGCACGACGACCATGAGCACACCGCCCACACCGAGCCACTTCGCGGTGGTCAGGAACCACGGCGACAGCGGGACGAAGTGCACCCGGCCGATGAAGTTCACCCACCAGGACATCTCGGTCGCCAGGTAGGCGTCGGGGCGACCGGTGGCCCAGCCTGCGATGACCGGCCACGCGGCTCCGGCGGCGGCCATCACGAGTCCGGCGACCACGACCTGGACCCGCTCGCGGACGGGGAACTCGTCGAGGCTGCGGGCGCCGGAGCGACGGGCCCCGACGTACCGGACGAGCGCGATGACGCCGAGGGTCAGGGGGATGGCGAGCGCACCCGGACGTGTGAACGAGGCGACGATCCCGAGCACCGTGAGCAAGCCGTACCGTCGTCGTTCCATCGCCAGCAGCGCCCCGAAGGTCAGCGCGAGGAACGCGGTCTCGGCGTACCCGACCTGCAGCAGGAACGACAGCGGACCGCAGGTGAAGAAGAAGACCGCCCACAGCGCCGCCGTGTCGCCCGCGTGGTCCTGGACGAGTCGGTGGAGCAGGAACGCCGCGATGAGTCCGGCGATGATCGCGACCGCCGGGCCGCCGATCGTGAACGGCAGACCTGTGGAGACCGTCAGCAGGCGGATCGTGAAGGGGAACGCCGGCAGGAACGCCCACGCGTTCTGGGCGACGTGACCGGTGGCGTCGAGCGGCAGCACCGATGGGTACCCGTGCAGTGAGATCGCCTCGTAGTACTGGCCGTCCCATGAGGTCAGGAACGCCGTGAACCCGTGGTCGTTGCCCCAGAGCGCGTTGTCGGGCTGGACCCGGCCCATCAGGGGGTAGGCGACCATCAGCCACATCGTCGACAGCAGACGTCCCACGGCCCAGAGGAGCAGGACGGCCGCCCACGCCGGCATGCTGACGACCGTGTCGACCACGCGGCGGCGGCCCGCGGCGACCGAGCCCGTCAGGACACCGTCCGGGCGGCTCACGCGCGCGGTCCGCGGAGGTCGGGTACGGCAGACTGCACGAGGCCACGGTAGTCGGCGATCCCTGGAGAGGAGGGACGCGCGACGGTGCGGGTGTCCAGAGCGCGTGATCCGGGCCTCCCGACGGCGTCGGCCGGAACGCGAGCCGGGACGCGAGCCGGACTAGCATGCCAGGCGATGACGACGACGACAGCACGACGGACGAGCAGCACGGCGGTCGCCGTGCTCGTGGCCGGCACCTTCTTCATGGAGCTCCTGGACGGGACGATCCTGGCCACCGCGGCCCCGGCCATGGGGCGCGACCTGGGGGTCGACTCCGCAGCGGTCGGCGTCGCGATCACCGCGTACCTGGTCACCCTCGCGGTGTTCATCCCGGTCAGCGGATGGATCACCGACCGCGTCGGCTCACGGACCGTCTTCGTCGGCGCCATCGCGCTCTTCACGGTCGCGTCCGCGCTCTGCGCCGCCGCCACCGGACTCGTCGAGCTCACGCTCTGGCGGATCCTGCAGGGGCTCGGCGGCGCGCTCATGGTGCCGGTCGGGAGGCTCGTGGTGCTCAGGAGCGCCGGTCGGGACCAGCTCGTCACGGCGATCGCGATCCTGACCTGGCCCGCGCTCGCGGCGCCGATCATCGCGCCCTTCCTCGGCGGGGTGCTCGTCGACACGTTGTCCTGGCACTGGATCTTCCTCGTCAACATCCCGCTCGGGGTGGTCGCCGTCGTCGCGGCGCTCCTGATCGTGCCGCAGGAGCGGGCGCCGGAGCGGGTGCCGTTCGACTGGCTCGGGTCGCTGCTGGCGTGCCTGGGGCTGGGGACGCTCGTCGTCATGGCGTCGCTGCTCGCGCTCGAGACCGTGCCCGTCGTGCCGACCGTGCTCGCGGGCGTCGTCGGGGCGCTCTGCACCTGGCTCGCGATCCGGCACTTCCTCCGAGCCGCACACCCGATCATGGGGCTCGGCGCGTTCCGGCTCGAGACCTTCCGGGTGTCCCACGCCGGCGGCAGCCTGTTCCGCCTGGCCGTGTCCGCCGTGCCGTTCGTGCTGCCGCTGCTGTTCCAGGACGCCTGGGGGTGGACCGCGCTCGAGGCCGGGTCCGCCGTGCTCTGGGTCTTCGTCGGGAACCTCGGCATCAAGCCCGCGACCACGCCGTTCCTCCGCTGGTGGGGGTACCGGCCGGTGATCGTGGTGTCCTCGGCCGTCGCCGCGCTGTCCGTCGTGGCGATGGTGTTCCTCACGCCGACGACCCCGTTCTGGCTGCTCGTCGTGCTCCTCGTCGTCAGCGGAGCCGCACGCTCGGTCGGGTTCACCGCGTACAACACCATCGCGTTCGCCGACGTCGAGCAGCCCGACATGACCGCGGCGAACACGCTGTCCTCGACGCTGCAGCAGACCGCGGCCGGGTTCGGCGTCGCCGTCGTCGCCGTCGTGCTCCGGGCCGCGGCCGGGGTCGGCGGGGAGGGGCTCGCCGGCTCCGGGCCCTACGCGGTCGCGTTCGTCGTGATCGCGGTGCTGCTGGTCGTCGCCTGCGTCGAGGGGCTCCTGATGAGCGGGACCGCGGGGGAGACGGTGCGGCCGTCGCGGCGTCTGCGAACGGGGTCGTCGGGCGTTCCGCGGGGCTGACCGGGTGTCACGACTCGTCACCCGGCGTGCACCCGCAGGTCACGTGTCCGGGACGCGCAGCGCGCTACAGTCTCAGCAACCTGCTGCGATGCCCGAGTACCGTGACCGCGGCAGGAGAGCGGGCCGTTCAGGGCCCAGGACGGAAGGCAGCATGGCGGCGCCACACGAGCAGGGATCGACCGAACCGACCACCGCAGTCGGGCAGAGGTCCTTGCGTGTCGTGAGCTACAACCTCCGTGAGCACACCGCGAACAGCGAGCTCGCCGCCCTGGCCGAGGCCTCGCGGGCCGATGTGCTCTGCGTCCAGGAGTGCGACAGCACCGACCTCGCCACCTCGGTCGGCGGGCTGACCCTCGCCGCGTCGACCCAGGCGAACCGTCTCGGTCTCGCCATCTACAAGCGCGACGACCGCTTCGACGTGCAGGACCTCGGCATCCACTCGCTGCAGAAGTCCCTGCACGACCGGGTCCTCTCGCCCGCGCACGAGCGACTGATCGCCATGCACCTGTACGACAAGGAGGCCGAGGCCGAGGTCATCGTCGCGTCGTTCCACGCCTCGCCCCTGACGGCGACGAACTCGCTGCGCCGCAAGCAGATCGAGGCCGCGCACGACTTCGTCCGCGACCTGTCGAGCGAGGCCCCGGCGATCATGGTCGGCGACTTCAACTACCCGTGGTTCCAGACGAACCTGCGCCGGAAGATCGAGGAGTCGGGCTTCGCGCTGTCGCTCTCGGACCAGCCGACGTACCTGCGCTACCGCAAGTTCACCGGGCACTTCGACTTCGCCACGAGCGTCGGGCTGCACATCGCCGGCGTCGAGACCCTGCCCGCGGGCATCTCCGACCACCGCCCGATCCTCGTGCGCGCCGACTACGACGTGCCCGCCTCTGCTGCCGGGACGGCGTCCGCCGTCGCCTGACCGCTCGGCGTCTGCGGGCAGTCGCGTGGCGGCCTGGTCGCGTGCCTCCCGGCCGGCGTCGGTTCGGCGAGGTCGCACGACGTGCCGTCGACGTTCCGCCGGGTCGCACGACCTGCCGCCCGGGGAGCGGTCCGGCGGCAGATCGTGCGACCTCGCGGCGCCGGACGGGTGACGGACGGGGTGGCCGACGGGAGGCGCGTGGGGGGCTGGCCGCGTGCCTCCCGGCCGGCGTCGGTTCGGCGGGGTCGCACGACGTGCCGTCGGCGTTCCGCCGGGGTCGCACGACCTGCCGCCCGGGGAGCGGTCCGGCGGCAGATCGTGCGACCTCGCGGCGCCGGACGGGTGGCGGACGGGGTGGCGGACGGGAGGCGCGTGGCGGCCTGGTCGCGTGCCTCCCGGCCGGCGTCGGTTCGGCGAGGTCGCACGACGTGCCGTCGGCGTTCCGCCGGGGTCGCACGATCTGCCGCCCGGGGAGCGATCCGGCGGCAGATCGTGCGACCCCGGCGGCCGACGCGGGCGGACGCACCACGCCCGGGCCGGGCGTCAGCGACGGAGCGTCGCGCGCGCCAGGCGGTTGCCGACGAACTGGCCGAGCTGCACGATCACGACGATCGCCGCGACGGACACGTAGACGACCCACCAGTCGTAGCGCTGCGACCCGTACGTGATGGCGTACTCACCGAGGCCGCCGCCACCGACCAGCGCGCCCTGTGCGGTCATGTCGACGATGCCGATGTAGATGAACGTGTAGCCGAGGATCAGTGGTCCGAGCCCCTCGGGGATGAGCACGGTGAGCAGGATCGACACCGGGTGCGCACCGGAGGCCCGTGCCGCCTCGACGACGCCCGGATCGACCGCCAGCAGGTTCTGCTCCACGATCCGCGACACCGCGAACGCGGCCGCGAGGGAGATCGCGAACGTCACGGCGGGGACGCCGATCGTGGTCTGCACAGCGACGCGGGAGAGCGGTGCGATCGCGGCGAGGAAGATCACGAACGGGATCGGACGCACCAGGTTCACGACCAGGTTGATGACCGTGTACGCGGTGCGGTTCGACAGCAGGTTGCCCGGCCTGGTGGCGTAGAGCAGCAGCCCGAGGGCCAAGCCGATGACGCCCGCGATGACGAGCGACACCAGGGACATGACGATCGTGTCCCGGGTGGCGGCGAGGAACACGTCGAACGTGTCGATGACGCTCTGGAACGAGTTGTTCATGCGCGTGCCTCCTCGACGACGGTGATGCCGACGGACCGCAGGGCACCGACCGCCCGGTCGACGTCGGCGTCGGTCCCACCGAGTTCGTAGGTGAGCGACCCGATGCGGCGCTCGCGGATCTCGCTGACACCGCCGAAGACGAGTTCGGCAGTGACGGTGGTGTCGCGGAACGCCTGGTCGATGCGGCCCTGCAGTCCGGCCTCGTCGGTGATCCGGACGGACACGAGGCGTCCGGGGTGGCGTTCGTGCAGCCGTGCGACGGTCTCGGCCGAGGGGCGGTCGTGCAGGGCGGTACGGACGAAGCGCTGCGCAGCCTCGGTCGTGGGGGCGGAGAACACGTCGTAGACGTCCCCGACCTCCACCACGCGGCCCTGCTCCATCACGGCGACCCGGTCGGCGATCCGCCGGACGGCGTCCATCTCGTGGGTGATGACGATGATCGTGACGCCGAGCTCGCGGTTCACACGGCGCAGCAGCGCGAGGACCTCGGACGTGGTCTCCGGGTCGAGGGCGCTGGTGGCCTCGTCGGCGAGGAGCAGCTCGGGGCTCGACGCGAGCGCTCGGGCGATGCCGACGCGCTGCTTCTGGCCGCCGGACAGCTGCTCCGGGTAGGCGTACGCGCGGTCGAGCAGCCCGACGAAGTCGAGCAGTTCCGCGACGCGACGGTCCCGTTCGGCCTTCGCGACACCGGCGACCTTCAGCGGGTACGCCACGTTGCCGGCGACGGTGCGGGAGCGGAACAGGTTGAACTGCTGGAAGACCATCCCGATGCGCCGACGGGCCTGACGGCGGTCCCGCTCGGGGATCGCCGTCAGTTCCTGCCCGGCGACGGTGACGGTGCCGGAGGTCGGGAGCTCCAGCGCGTTGACGAGTCGGACGAGGGTCGACTTGCCGGCGCCGGAGTACCCGATCACCCCGAGGACCTCGCCCTGGTGGACGTCGAGGTCGACACCCTCGACCGCGGTGACGGTCTCTCCGGTGTCGGCGCGGCGGTAGCTCTTGGTGACACCGCGGAGTTCGACGAGGGCGGCCACTACTTCGCTGCTGCCTTCGCGTCCTGCTCGACGGCGGCGAGCTCGTCCTGCAGGGTCGAGGCCTTCTCGTTCCGGGCGACCGCGTCCGGGTAGTCCTTCTTGAACACCTTCTGCACGGCACTGTCCTGGAACAGGTCCGCGAGGTCCAGGTAGGTCTTGTTCGTCTTGTCCTCGCTCCGGACGGCGAAGACGTTCACGTACGGAGCCGCGGAGGAGCTGGACGGGTCGTCGGTGAAGACCTTGTCGGAGGCGGGCAGCCCGGCGGCGGTGGCGAAGTTGTTGTTCACGACGGCGGCGGCGACGGAGCCCTGCTGCAGCGCGTTCGCGGTCTGCGAGGCGTCGAGCGGCTGCACGTCCACCTTGTGCGACTCGATGTCGTCGGTGGTCGAGAACGCGCTGCCGCCGTCCTTCAGCTCGACGAGCTTCGCGGACTGCAGGACGAGCAGGGCGCGGGCCTCGTTGATGGCGTCGTTCGGGATCGCGACCTTCGCGCCCTCGGGGATCGCGGACGGCTCGTCGTACTTCGTGGCGTAGAGGGGCAGCGGGTAGACCGCGGTCGACCCGATCGGCTGCAGGTCGTCCTTCGCGGTGACGTTGTAGTTCGCCAGGTACTGGATGTGCTGGAACTGGTTGATGTCGACCTGCCCGTCCTTCAGCGCGGGGTTCGGCAACGAGTAGTCGGCGAAGTTGGTCAGCTTCACCGTGACGTCGAGTCGTTCCTTCGCGAGCGCCGTGTAGGTCTTCCAGTACGGCAGCGCCTTGTCCGCGACGCCGATCGTGACGGTCTGGGCCTTCGGGTCCGAGCCGGACGTCCCGGCGGCACCGGCCTGGTCGGAGCCGCCACCGCGGACGGCGACGACCACGACGGCGATGACGATCGCGACGACGACGACGGCTGCGGCGATGATCCACCCGATCGGGCGCTTGCGCTGCGGACGGTCGGGCAGGACGGGTGCGGCGGACATGGGTGCTCCTCGTGAAGGGGTCGCCCTGGTGGCAGGGACGGTGCTGTGGGGGTCCCGACGCCGGGTGTCGGGCCGCGGGACAGCCACGAGTGTGCCGGGCGGGGCGCGACCGGGTCGATTCGCGTTCCGTCGTGTTACGGCGGAGGTCGCTGCGTGACGGCACGGCGTCGTCCTGAGACGTCGGCGTTCGACGACGGGCAGGCTCGGACGCGTGCGCAGCATCGAACTCGTCCTCGCTCCGGACGCCGAACGGGCCGTCCGGGCCGCCTGGGAGGCCCTGGTCGTCGCCGACCTGCCGAGCATGGGCCGGCACACGTCCGACACGAACGTCCCTCACGTCACCCTGACGGCTGGGGAGACCCTGCCCGTGCCGTCCCACTTCGACGCGCCGCTGCCGACGAGCATCCGCCCCGCCGGTCTCCTGCTGTTCCCGGCCGGCCCCGGGCGTCACGTCCTGGGAGTGTCCGTCGTGGTCGACCGCTCGCTCGCCGTGTTCCACGAGGCGGTGCACCGCGCAGCCCCCGGCGGCGTCGACACCTCCCTGCCGGGTCGGTGGGCGCCGCACCTGACGCTGGCGCGCCGCCCGCGGGACGTGGACCTGCCGCGGATGCTCGAGGTGCTCGCGTCGGTGCCGCTGCCGGAGACGCTGGACGTCGCCGGCGTCCGGCACTGGGACGGCGGGACGAAGACGGTCACGCGGCTCGTCTGACGGGCGGATCACATGCCTCCCGGGAGGCCCTGCTCAGGTCCCCAGGACCCGCTCGCCGAACGCGGACGAGAACTTGCCGTCCGGGTCGCGTCGCGCGACCAGGTCGCGGAACGCCGGGAGGTGTGGGTGGAGCGCGGCGATCGTCGCCCCGTCGAGGGAACTCATCTTCCCCCAGTGCGGCCGCCCGCCGAACGGGGCGAGCCGTGCCTCCAGGTCGGGCAGGAGGGCCGCGACCTCGTCCGGGTGCTTCTGCCAGGTGAAGGCGATGCAGAGCACGTCCTCGCCCTGCGTCGGACTGAGCCAGAGGTCGTCGGCCGCCATGGTCCGCAGCTCGCAGACGTGCAGGTGCGGCTGGATCCGGTCGGCCAGGCCGCGCAACGCGTCGAGCGCGGCGGCCGCGTGCCGGAGCGGCACGAAGTGCTCGCTCTGCACCTCGGACCCGACCGAGGGCACCGACTCGATCGGGAAGTGCGGCAGGCGGTCCCACCACGGCCCGACCGAGCCGTCGCGCGCGGTGTGGTGGCCGTCACCGGGTGAGCCGGGCAGACGGGGTGCGCCCAGGAGGCTCGCGGGGACCTGGACGTCGTCGGCGCCGTCCGGAACCCGGGACTTCACGAGCACCTCCGACACGGTGTCGCCGAAGAGCGTGTAGGCGCAGACCGAGTAGCCGGCGGCGAAGACCTGGGCGGCGGAAGCGGTGAAGGTGTCCCACGGGATCGGCCCGTAGAGGTCCTGTCGCATCCGGTAGGCGGGTTGCACGTCGACGGTGACGCGGGTGACGATGCCGAGCAACCCGAGGTGGATCGCGGCACCGGGCAGGTCCGCGTCACCGCGCCGGATCGTCGTCGTGGTGCCGTCCGGGCCGATCAGCTCGAGCGCGGCCACCGCGGTGCTCAGCGAGCCGAGGGTGGTGCCGGAGCCGTGCGTGCCGGTGGCGATCGCACCGCCGAGGGAGATGTGGGGGAGGGACCCCTCGTTGTGCAGGGCGACCCCGGCGGCGTCGAGAGCGGGCGCGACCAGTCCGTACCGGGTGCCGGCACCCATCGTGGCGGTGCGGCGGTCCTCGGCGACGACCAGGTCGGTGGGCACCGCGGTGAGGTCGAGCAGCACACCCGCGGTGTCGGCGACGTCGTTGAAGGAGTGCCGGGTGCCGAGGCCGTGGATCCGCGGACTGCGGGCGACGAGTTCGGCGACGTCGTCGAGCGAGGTCGGCCGCACCACCCGCTCGGCCGTGTAGGTGACCGTGCCGGACCAGTTCAGCTCGCTCGTCGTCGACCGCATGTGCCCACGATGTCACGGCTGCGCAACGGACGACGCGCCCCCTCGGGAAGAGGGGGCGCGTCGTGCACGCTGGGTGGTCGGTGCGCTGTGTGTCCGGCCGCCGTCAGTGCATGGCGGGCGCGGGCGCGCCCTCCGGGGTGGCCGGCTTCCGGACCATCGCCGAGGCGACGATGCCGAGCATCGAGATCACCGCGCCGACGAGGAACGCCGAGTGCACGCCGGACGCGGTCGCCCGGGCCGTGGCCTCGGCGGCCGTCGCGGCACCCGAGACGTCGCCGTTCGTCGCCGCGGCGGTGGCGCCGAGGGTCAGCAGCGTGACGAACAGTGCTGTGCCGGCCGCGCCGGCGAGCTGCTGGGCGGTGCCGAGGACCGCGCTGCCGTGCGAGTACAGGCGCGGCGGGAGCCCGCCGAGCGCGGCGGTGAACAGCGGCGTGAAGGTCAGCGCCAGGCCCAGGCTCAGCACGATGTGTGCGACGAGGACGAACCAGACGCTGGTGTCCGCGGTGACCGTCGAGAGCGCCCAGAGCACGGCGCTGATGATGACCGACCCGGGGATGAGCAGCATGCGCGGCCCGTGCCGGTCGTAGATGCGACCGACGATCGGGGACAGGAGCCCCATCAGCAGACCACCGGGGAGCAGCAGGAGTCCGACCTGCAGGACCTCGAGGCCGAGCACGCGCTCCAGGTAGATCGGCAGCAGGATCAGCGTGCCGAACATCGCCATGAAGCTGATCGCCATCGCGACGATCGGGATCGTGAAGCCCTTCGTGCTGAAGGTGCGCAGGTCGAGGAGCGCGGCGTCGCGGCGCTGCAGACGGGTCTGGCGGAGGATGAACACCGCCAGGGCGACGAACCCGACGACGAGCGAACCGATCGGTAGCCCGTACCCGGTGTCGCGGGCCTCGCCGATGCTCGACAGGCCGTAGACGATCCCACCGAACGCGAAGGCGGAGAGGATCACCGAGAACACGTCGATCGCGGACTTGCGCGGGGTCGAGACGTTCCGGACCTTCAGCATGCCGAGCACCAGGGCGGCGAGGGCGATCGGCAGGACGAACCCGAACAGCCAGCGCCACGAGAACGCGTTGAGGATGAGGCCGGAGATCGTCGGGCCGATCGCGGGGGCGACCGAGATGACGATCGAGATGTTGCCCATCACGCGGCCGCGGTGGGCCGGCTCGATGAGGGTCAGGACGGTGGTCATGAGCAGCGGCATCATGATCGCGGTGCCGCTCGCCTGCACGATGCGCCCGATGAGCAGCATCGTGAAGCCGGGGGCCAGCAGTGCGATCAGCGTCCCGGCGGAGAACAGGCTCATCGCCCAGACGAACACCGGACGGGTGTTGAAGCGCTGCAGCAGGTAACCGGTGATCGGGATCACGACGGCCATGGTGAGCAGGAAGCCGGTGGTCAGCCACTGACCGGTGGCGGCGCTGATGCCGAGGTCGTCCATGAGTCGCGGCAGCGCCACGCCCATGATCGTCTCGTTGAGGATGACGACGAACGCCGAGACGAGCAGCAGCCCGATCACGAGGCGGTTGCCCGCGGGGGAGGACTCTTCGACGGACCCGGTGCGGGGTGCGGAGTCGACGGCCTGGGTCAAGGGGGCTCCTGGTGTCTTCGTGGTGTGACGGGTGGACCCACGACGAGTGGGCACGACGGGTGGGTACCGAGGCTGCAAGACCTGACAGCACCACAGCATTCCCGACTGCTGCCGAACGCGGGGTGAACTCCGCGTGTTGCTCGCGTCAGTGCAGGATGCGGAAGCCGTCGTCCTCGCCGAGCGGGGCGACCTCGCGGACGGCCACGTCGGTGACGGTCGCCGAGGGCGGACCGGAGCGGAGCATCACGACGAGGGCGTCGACCGCGGGGCCGGGGCCCTCCGCCTCGACCTCGACGGTGCCGTCGAACAGGTTCCGTGCGTACCCGACGAGTTCGAGTCCGTCGGCCTTCCGTGCCGTCCAGTACCGGAACCCGACGCCCTGCACGGTCCCGGTCACGACGGCGTGCTTCCTCGTGGTGCTGCCCATGGCCCGATGCTACGAGCGACGTGTTACCCGGGCGTCACGGCTGCGTTCCGGTCCGGTGACCATCGTGATACGGTCATCAGTACCCGAACAGTTCGGGTCAGAATGACCATAACAACCAGGAGCAGCGATGGGCGACACCGGGATCCGGCTCGCGGTCTCGACCGTCATCGTCGCGCTCCGCCCGCACCCCGACACCGGCGTCCCCGCGCTCTGGATGCCGCTGGTCCGTCGCGTCACCGAGCCGTTCGAGGGCTCCTGGGCGTTGCCCGGTGGCTGGGTCGGGGTGGACGAGGGACTCGACGACTCGGCCGCCGCGCGCCTCCGCGAGACGACGAAGGTGCAGCCACGGTACCTCGAGCAGCTCTACGCGTTCGGGGCCGTCGACCGCTCGCCGACCCGGGTCGTCTCGGTCGTCTACTGGGCACTCGTGCACCCGGACGAGGCGAACGTCGTCCCGGACGACTGGAACGTGCGGTGGTTCCTCGCCGACGAGCACCCGCCGCTGGCGTTCGACCACGACCGCATCGTCGAGTACGCGCTCTGGCGACTGCGCAACAAGATGTCGTACTCCCGGATCGCACAGGCGTTCCTCGGCGACCGGTTCACGCTCGCCGAACTCCGCGGCGTGTACGAGGCGGTGCTCGGGCAGACGCTCGACCCGGCGAACTTCCGGCGGCAGGTCGCCCAGGGCGACGCGGTCCTGCCGACCGACGAGACCACGAGCGGCGGGCGGCACCGACCGGCCCGGCTGTACCGCTCGAACCCCGACCTGTCGTACGCGGACAACGGCCCGCTGACGACCCGCTGACATCCGACCCCCACCTGAGACGGGAACCGCCGTGTCCATCGCGACCACCATCGAACTGATCTCCAACGGCCGGGCTGCCGGTGCCACCTGCACGCCAGACCTCGCGGCGCCGACCTGGGACTTCGACACCGTCCCCGGCTACGGCCCCGGTTCGTCGATGTCCGATGTCATCCCGACCTCGGCCCCACGGCAGGGCGTGATCCCGGACGAGTACCGGAACGCCCCGGACGACGAACTGCACGAGCGCATCGAACGGGCGAAGGCGACGCTGGGGGACCGGGTGGTCGTCCTCGGGCACTTCTACCAGCGGGACGAGGTCGTCCGGCACGCGGACTTCCTCGGCGACTCGTTCCAGCTGGCGAACGCGGCACTGACGAAGCCCGATGCCGAGGCGATCGTGTTCTGCGGCGTGCACTTCATGGCGGAGACGGCCGACATCCTGGCGCGGGACGACCAGCGGGTGATCCTGCCGAACCTGGCCGCCGGCTGCTCGATGGCGGACATGGCCGACATCGACAGCGTCGAGGCCGCCTGGGCCGAGCTCGAAGCGCTCTACGGCACGGAGCCTGACGCCGACGGGCGAGTGCCGGTCATCCCGGTCACGTACATGAACTCCGCTGCGGACCTCAAGGCGTTCTGCGGGCGGAACGGCGGCATCGTCTGCACGTCCTCGAACGCCGCCACCGTGCTCGAGTGGGCGTTCGAGCGGGGGCAGCGCGTGCTGTTCTTCCCCGACCAGCACCTGGGCCGGAACACCGCGAAGGCGATGGGCATCAGCACCGACCGGATGCCGATGTGGAACCCGCGGCTGCCCGGCGGCGGCAACACCGCGGCGGACCTGCTCGCCGCGGAGGTCGTCCTGTGGCACGGCTTCTGCTCGGTGCACCGGCGCTTCACCGTGGACCAGATCGAGCAGGCCCGCCGGGATCACCCGGGCGTCCAGGTCATCGTGCACCCGGAGTGCCCGATGGCCGTCGTCGACGCCGCCGACGTCGCGGGCAGCACGGACCTGATCCGGAAGACCGTCGCCGCGGCGACCGAGCCGACGACGTTCGCGATCGGCACCGAGATCAACATGGTGAACCGCCTGGCAGCCGAGTACCCGCAGCACACGATCTTCTGCCTGGACCCGGTCGTCTGCCCCTGCTCGACCATGTACCGGATCCACCCGGGGTACCTGGCGTGGGTGCTCGAGGCGCTCGTCCGCGGTGAGGTCCTCAACGAGATCGTGGTGCCCGCCGCCGTGCAGGCCGACGCGAAGGTCGCCCTCGAGCGCATGCTCGCGGCCAAGCCCCGCCCGCTCGCCGGCCAGCGGGACCCGGGTCCGGCCGCCACCGGCCCGACTGCCACCGGCCCGACCGCCACCGGCCCGGCCACGACCACGGACGCGCGGGCCTGAGGATGCACGTCGTCGTCGTCGGGTCGGGTATCGCCGGCCTGACCGCCGCCATCCGGGCCAGCGCCCGGCACGACGTCACCCTCGTCACGAAGGGCGCCCTCGCCGACGGCGCCACTGCGCGCGCCCAGGGTGGCATCGCGGTGGCGCTCGGGGCGGACGACTCCGCCGCCCTGCACGAGCACGACACCCACGTCGCCGCGGCGGGCAGCGCCGACGCCCGTGCCGTGGACGTCCTCTGCACCGACGGCCCCGCCCGCGTCCGGGACCTGCTCGCGCTGGGCGTGCCCTTCGACCGCAGTACCGACCCGGCGACCCTCGACCGGTACGGGGACGACCTGGCCCGCGGGCGGGAGGCCGCGCACGCCCGCTGGCGGGTGCTGCACGCGGACGGCGACGCGACCGGGGCCGCGGTGGAGCGGACGCTCGTCGCCGCCCTGCACCGCCGACACGTCACGATCCTCGAGCGCACCTGCCTCACCGACCTCGTCGTCCGGGACGGCCAGGTCGTCGGCGTCGAGGTCCTGGACCTGCTCGGCGAACCCCGACGGCTCGACGCCGATTCCGTGCTGATCGCCTCCGGGGGCGCCGGGCACCTGTACCGCGAGACCACGAACCCCCTGGTCGCGACCGGCGACGGCACGGCCGCGGCCTGGCGCGCGGGAGCCGTGCTCGCCGACCTGGAGTTCGTCCAGTTCCACCCGACCCGGCTCGCGGTCCCGGAGGGCGGCCTGGTCTCCGAGGCCGTCCGCGGCGAGGGGGCCGTCCTCCGCGACGCGACCGGTCACCGGTTCATGACCGACGTCCACCCCGACGCCGAGCTCGCCCCGCGGGACGTCGTCGCGCGCGGCATCGCGGCTGCCATGCGTTCGCAAGGAGGTCGACCCGTCCTCCTCGACGCGACCGGCCTCGACGCCGACTTCCTGGTCCGCCGCTTCCCGGGGCTCAGCCGCGACACCCGGGCGGCCGGCTTCGACTGGACCCGTGAGGGCGTCCCCGTCGCCCCGGCCGCGCACTACGCGATGGGCGGGATCGCGACGGACACGGAGGGCCGCACGAGCCTCCCGGGTCTCCTCGCGGTCGGCGAGGCCGCCTGCACCGGGGTCCACGGCGCGAACCGGCTGGCCTCGAACTCGCTGCTCGAAGGGCTCGTCTTCGCGGTCCGCGCGGCCGACGCGCTCGGGGCACCCCGGCCCGGTCGGCTGCGGCTGCGCGGCGACGCGACGCTCGTCCCGACCGTCGTCCGCTCGGGCAGCGACCGGACGGGAGGCCCGGCCCGGCTCGATCCCGGCACCTCCGTCCGGCAGTCGCTGCAGTCCGTCATGACCGACCACGTCGGCCTGCTCCGCGACGCGACCGGGCTCGCCGGGGCCCGAGCTGCCCTGGCCGCACTGTCCGCACCCGCCCCGACCACCGTCCGGGACGCCGAGGACCGCGCACTGCTCGACCTCGCCCGGCTCACCGTCCTCGCGGCCGAGGCTCGCACGGAGTCGCGCGGTGCCCACGCGCGCACCGACCACCCGGAGACCGACCCGACCGCACCCGTGACGATCGCCTGGGTCACTGCGGCGCCCGCGCCCACCGGCACCGCCGCGCCCACCGGCGTCCCCGGGCTGAAGCCCCTCCGACCGTCCGCCCGACAGGGAGCACTCGCATGACCGGCACGACACCAGCCAGCACGACGCCCACCACCACCACCGCGTCACCGACTGCGGTGGCCTTCGACCCCGGCACGATCCCGCCGCACGCACTCCGCCGGGTCATCGACACCGCCCTGGAGGAGGACGCCCCCTGGGGTGACGTCACGAGCGAGACCCTCATCCCCGCCTCGGCCACCGCGACCGCGACCCTGGCCGCCCGCGAACCCGGCGTGCTGGCGGGCGGGGACGTCTTCGTCGCGGTGATGCACGCCGTCGACCCGGGCCTCGTCGTCGCGCTCGCGCTCCGCGACGGTGCGGCCTTCGTCGCCGGGGACGTCATCGCGAGCGTCACCGGCTCGGCGCGTTCGGTGCTCCGGGCCGAGCGGGTGGCGCTCAACCTGGTGCAGCGGATGTCCGGCATCGCCACGCTGACGGCCCGCTACGTCGACGCGACCGTCGGCACCGGGGCGCGGATCGTCGACACCCGGAAGACGACGCCCGGGCTCCGCGCCCTCGAACGGCACGCGGTCCGCTGCGGCGGCGGTCACAACCACCGCACGTCGCTGTCCGACGCAGTGCTCGCCAAGGACAACCACCTGGCGGTGCTGCTCGCCGAGGGCGTCGGCATCGGGGACGCGATCCGCGCCGCCCGCGCCCGGCTCGGACACACCGTGCACCTCGAGGTGGAGGTCGACCGCATCGACCAGATCGAGCCCGTCGTCAGTGCAGGCGTCGACACGATCATGCTCGACAACTTCTCCGTGCCGATGCTGCAGGAAGGCGTCGCACTCGTGGCCGGCCGGGCGCTCGTCGAGGCCTCGGGTGGCGTGTCGCTCGACACGGTCGCCGCGATCGCCGCCACCGGGGTCGACATCGTCTCGGTCGGTGCACTGACCCACTCGGCACGCGCGCTCGACCTGGGGCTCGACGTCGACGTCGACGTCGACGTCTGAGGACGGCGGTGTTCTACCTGGACCGTGCCGCGACCACGCCGGTCCGCCGCGAGGTCCTCGAGGCGATGTGGCCCTACCTGACCGGGACCTTCGGCAACCCGTCGTCGACCCACGGCATCGGGGACGCGGCTGCCCGGGGCCTGGCCGACGCACGGGCGGTCATCGCCGGCGCGCTCGGCTGTCGTCCGGGCGAGGTCGTCTTCACCAGCGGCGGCACCGAGGGCGCGAACACCGCGGTCAAGGGCATCGCGCTCGCCGCACCGCGCGGCCGCCACGTCGTCACGAGCGTCGTCGAGCACGAGGCCGTGCTCGAGAGCTGCCGCTACCTGGAACGGTTCCACGGCTTCGACGTGACGGTGCTGCCCGTGGAGCCGGACGGCACGGTGGCGCCGGAGACCCTGCGTGCCGCCCTCCGACCGGACACCACGCTGGTCTCGATCGCGCACGCCGACAACGAGATCGGCACGGTGCAGGACGTCCCCCGGCTCGCCGCGATCGCGCACGAGGTCGGCGCCCGCTTCCACACCGACGCCGTGCAGTCCGCCCCGTGGCTGCCCGTCGGGCTCGACGTCCTGGGTGTCGACGCGGTCTCGGTGTCGGGGCACAAGCTCGGCGCGACGAAGGGGACCGGTGCCCTCGCCGTCCGTTCGGGCGTCCAGCTCGAACCGCTCGTCCACGGCGGGGGACAGGAGCGCGGACGACGTTCGGGCACCGAGGACGTCGCGGGTGCGGTCGGCCTCGCCGCGGCCTGGAGGGCCGTGCTCGCCGAGCGGGACAACGCCGCAGCGCACGCGACGGCCGTCCGCGACGTCGTCGTCGCCGGGGTGCTCGACCGGGTGCCGGGCGCGCTCCTCACCGGATCGGCCGACCACCGCCTGCCGGGACACGCCTCCTTCTGCTTCCCGGGCGTGCACGGCGAGACGGTGCTGCTCGAGCTGGAACGACGGGACGTGGTGTCCTCCTCCGGCAGCGCCTGTGCCGCCGGCAGCACCGAGGCCTCGCACGTGCTGCTGGCACTGGGCCTCCCGGAGGACCTGGCCCGCTCCGCCGTCCGGTTGACGTTCGACGCGTCCCTCACGACGGACGACGCGACGGCCGTCGTGGAGGCCGTGGTCGCCGCCGTCACGGCTGTCCGGTCCCTCGCCTGATCGGGTGTACTAGACGTTCTACTCCATGTCTGGGGCCGTGTCCCCCCTATTGCGGACACGCGCGGTCGTCCAGAGTGGAGGCATGGCGAACGCGACGACCTCATCGGTGACGCAGGGCGACCGCTTCCGAGCGGTCCAGCTCCTGCCCGCACCGGCGACGGTCCTGGCGCTCGCCGTCGGTTCCGGGCACGGCCTCGACGCCGGCCCGCTCGCGGTCGTCGCCGCAGTCGGTGTCCTCGCGACGCTCGCCAGCGCGCTCCTGCCCGCGCAGCTCGCGCGTGCCGGGCGCCCGATGCCGGTGCCGGCGGAATCCGACCGGTACCGGGGGGACCGGGACCGGAACTGACCTCGAGACCTGCACCGCCCCTCCCGGCGGTGCACTGGACCGGACGCGACCCCTGATACGCGTCCGGCCGGGACGCCGGCCCCTGCCGGGCCGTCCCGGAACGACCGGGTCCGCCGTGGCCTTCGGGACCATCGACCCCTGAACGATGTGTCCCGTTCCCCCTGAGGCGCGGCGGGCCCGGTCCCGCTCAGGCGGTCGTGCGGTGCTCCACGGTGCCCGGCCAGAGGTAGTCCAGGTCGTCCGGCACGTCGGGGAAGAGCGGGCGGTAGTGCTCCGGTGCCTTCTGCACGAGCTTCGACCGGTGTGACAGGTGCACGCGCTCGTCGGTGTTCCACGAGGGCACCTCGAAGTCGCCACGCTCGTACGCCTCCAGGTCCTCGGGGACGAGTGCCAGGTCCGCCAGGGTCTTCTCGAGGCAGGTGTCCGCGTGCCCGCGCTCGAGCCACACCCGGCACGTGGCGTCCTGGTACGCCATCAGCGCCGGCCGGAAGCCCCGCCACATCGCGGTGACCGGGTGGTGTTGCCAGCCGTAGTCCGGCAGCGTCAGGGCCCGCATCACCTGCAGGGTCTCGACCCGCTGCTTGCCGAGGCGCTTGTCGTCGAGGACCTCGGCGGAGGCGCGGAAGTCGGCGAACGGCAGGAAGGTCTGCATCTGCCGGACGGTACGCCGGAGTGCCCGGGAGCGCCCGGGTCGTCGCGGCGACACATGTCGTCACATCGTCACCGGGCCCGACGGGGCGTGTGAGCATCGACGGCATGAGCAGTTCCCTCGTCGTCGGGGTCAGCGGCAGCCCGTCCGACCCGTCCCGCACCTCGACCCTCGTCGCCGCGACCGTCGACCGGCTCGCCGCCGAACTGCCGGACGCCGAGACCGTCCTCGTCGAGATCGGTCCGCTCCTGGCGGACCTCGGCGCCGCCGTCGACCGGGAGCACATGTCCGACGCCACCCGCGCCGCGCTCGAGGCGGTCGAGGCGGCGGACGTCCTGGTCGTCGGGAGTCCGGCCTTCCGCGCCGCGTACTCCGGCGCGTTCAAGCTCTTCTTCGACTGGATCGGGCAGTACGACCTGGTCGACACCCCGGTGCTGCTCACCGCGACCGGGGGCAGCGACCGGCACGCGCTCCTCGTCGAGCACCAGATGCGCCCGCTGTTCGGCTTCTTCCAGTCGACGACGCTGCCACTGGCGGTGTTCGGCAACGAACGGGACTTCGACAAGCGCGTCGGGGGCTACGACATCGCGAGCATCGACCTGGAGCTGCGGATCGACCAGGCCGTCCGTCGGGCGCTGCCGATCATCCGCGGCGGGTTCGTGGCGGCGGGCGTCGACGAGGTGCGGCGGCCCGCGGAGTTCTGACGGGCCTCCCGGCCGGACGCCGGCGTGGGCCGCGCGCGTGGCGCGAGACGCCCCCGTGTGCGCGAGACGCCGCGGTACTCGGCGGCGTCTCGACGGCATCGCGGCGTCTCGGGTCGACGCCGGCGTCTCGCCGCGGGGTCAGCCGCGCAGGAGCGCCGCGACGTGGGCGACGGCCAGGCGGTACCCGTCCGCGCCCGCACCGGCGATGACCGCCGTCGCGGCCGTGGCGACGTGGTCGACGTGCCGGAACGGCTCGCGCTTCCACGTGTTGGACAGGTGCACCTCGACCACGGGGACGCTCAGCGCCTCGACCGCGTCGTGCAGTGCCACCGACGTGTGCGCGTACGCGGCGGGGTTGATGACGACGGCGTCGTGGTCGTCGAGCGCCTCGTGCAGCCACTCGACGAGCTCGCCCTCGCGGTTGCTCTGTCGGAAGTCGGCCTCGAGCTCGTGCACCGCGGCCTCGGTGTGGACGATCGCCTCGATCTCGGCGAGCGTCACCGTGCCGTACTGCTCCGGGTCGCGACGGCCGAGGATGTCCAGGTTCGGGCCGTTGAGGACGAGGATGCGCATGCGCCGAGCCTAGCGAGCGACCGAGCACGCGATCGCGCGGAATGCATGCCTCGGCTATGTGAACGGTCACACGGCGTGTAACGTCTTCGTCCGGGTCGGCGCGGTTGTCGACTGCAACACATCGACGGAGAGTGTGAATGGTCCTCGCAGCAGCGAACAGCGGGATCCGGCTCGACTTGGGCTGGGTCGACTACTTGATGATCCTCGTGTACTTCGGGGTGGTCATCTGGATCGGGTTCACGGCTCGGCGGCAGGTCCGCACGAGCATGGACTTCTTCCTCTCGGGCAGGTCCATGCCCGCGTGGATCACGGGCCTGGCGTTCGTGTCCGCGAACCTCGGCGCCACCGAGATCCTCGGCATGGCCGCGAACGGTGCCCAGATCGGCATGGCGACGCTGCACTACTACCTCATCGGTGCGGTGCCCGCGATGGTCTTCCTCGGCCTCGTGATGATGCCCTTCTACTACGGCTCGAAGGTCCGGAGCGTGCCGGAGTTCATGCTCCGCCGGTTCGGCAAGGCGCCGCACCTGGTGAACGCCATCGCCTTCGCGGTGTCGAACGTCCTCATCGCGGGCATCAACCTCTACGCGATGGCGATCGTCATCGAGGCGATGCTCGGCTGGCCGGAGTGGCTCGCGATCATCGTGTCCGCCGGCTTCGTCCTCGCCTACATCACCCTCGGTGGACTCTCCAGCGCGATCTACAACGAGGTCATGCAGTTCTTCGTGATCCTCGCCGGCCTCATCCCGCTGACGATCGTGGGCCTCCACCGCGTCGGCGGCTGGAGCGGCCTGACCGAGGCCATCAAGCAGACCCAGGGTGTGCAGCACCTGCAGACCTGGGCCGGCACCGGCATCGGGAACGTCACGAACCCGATCGGGGCGAACTGGCTCGCGATCGTGCTCGGCCTGGGCTTCGTGCTGTCGTTCGGGTACTGGACGACGAACTTCACCGAGGTACAGCGCGCGTTCTCGGCGAAGAACATGTCGGCCGCCCGCCGCACCCCGCTGATCGCCGCGATCCCGAAGCTCTTCATCCCGTTCATCGTCGTCGTGCCCGGCCTCATCGCCGCGGCCGTCGTCGGCAACCAGTTCGCCGACGGCACGCTGACCTACAACGACGCGATCCCGAAGCTCATCCAGATGTACCTGCCGACGGGTGTCCTCGGTGTCGCCGTCACGGGCCTCCTGGCGTCCTTCATGGCCGGGATGGCGGCCAACGTGTCGAGCTTCAACACCGTCTTCACCTACGACATCTGGCAGCGCTACATCAAGCCGAACATGCCCGACCTGCACTACCTGAAGACCGGTCGCTGGGTCACCGTCGTGGGTGTCGTCGTCGGCGTCGGCACGGCGTTCCTCGCCGCGCAGGCCGGCAACATCATGACCTACATGCAGACGCTGTTCTCGTTCTTCAACGCGCCGCTGTTCGCCGTCTTCATCCTCGGTCTGCTCTGGAAGCGGATGACCACGCAGGGCGCGCTCTGGGGGTACGTCCTCGGGATCATCACGCCGACCATCACCTGGATCGCGTACCTGGTGGACCCCGACCTGTTCTCGACCGCCACGGCCGAGACCATGTACGGCGCGATCATCTCGTTCGTCACGGTGATCGTCGTCGCCGTCGCGGTCTCGATGTTCACGAAGCCGAAGCCCGTCTCGGAACTCGGCGGCCTGGTCTACGGCATCGGCAAGATCGACATGAGCGCGGGCGCCGTCGCCACCGACACCGCCTGGTACCGCTCGCCGGCGCTGCTCGGCACGGTCGCCCTCGTGCTCTGCGTCGTCCTCTATCTGCCGTTCCTCTGATCCCGACCCCGAAGGAGACACCCCATGGCTGACACCACGAACACCTCGGGCTCGATGACCGAGGACGAGAAGGCGGCACTCGTCCGTTCGACCCGCCGCCTGGACCTGCGTCGCATCCTCGGCGGTCTGTTCCTGCTCTACGGCGTCATCACGACGATCGTCGGCATCGTGCACTGGGACAGCGACCCGAAGATGACCGGCGGCATCCACATCAACCTGTGGGTCGGGCTCGCGATGCTCGCCGCCGGCCTGCTCTTCTTCCTCTGGGACCGCCTCGCGCCGGTCCCGGCAGAGGACATCGTCGGCCAGGCCGAGGCGGAGGCGCACCAGCGCGCCGCCGGCGAGGGCCGCGAGCTCGCGTAGCCGACGGCCGGTCGCCCACGCGACCACGATCGGACGGGAGGCCCGGTACCAGCTGGTACCGGGCCTCCCGTCCGTCGTGCGGTGCGGCCGCGTCCTCCGGAGCCTGGTTCCGCCACGGAACGGTTGCGCGCGCTGCCGGAGGAGGCCAGGTTGGTCACGACGGAAGGGACCCCACATGTCGACCATGGTGTTCATCAACCTGCCGGTGTCCGACCTGGCGCGGGCGACCGCGTTCTACCAGGCGCTCGGGTACCCCCTCAACCCGGTGTTCAGCGACGACACCGCCTCGAGCATCGTCATCAGCGACACCGTGTACGTGATGCTCCTGACGCACGCGAAGTTCACCGAGTTCACCGACAAGACGATCGCCGCGCCCGACACGATCGAGGTGATCAACTCCCTCACCGCCGAGACGAAGGAGGAGGTGCACCGGATCGTCGACGCGGCCGTCGAGGCCGGTGGGGCCGAGGACCGGCCGGAGATGGACCTGGGCTTCATGTTCCAGCGGAGCTTCACCGACCCCGACGGCCACCGCTGGGAGTACGTCTGGATGGACCCCGCCGCCGCCGAGGACGGCCCGCAAGCCGACTGACCCCTCGCAACACGCAACCCCGGCGGCACCGCGCAACGGAGTACCGCTGCGAGGAAACGCCGGGGTTGCGTCCTGCGACGGTGGCCACGGCAGGATGAGGGGATGACCGACGACCTCGTGACCGGCGCGGACGGCCTCGCCCGGCCGCTCTGGGCGTCGACGGACCCGATGCTCCGCGCCTACTACGACACCGAGTGGGGGATGCCGGTCCGCGACGAGCGGGGCGTGTTCGAGCGGCTCTCGCTCGAAGCGTTCCAGTCCGGGCTGTCGTGGCGCACGATCCTCGCGAAGCGCCCCGCGTTCCGGGCCGCGTTCGCCGACTTCGACCCGGACGTGGTCGCCCACTTCGGGGACGACGACGTCGCCCGGCTGCTCGGCGACGCGGGCATCGTCCGGAACCGCGCGAAGATCGCCGCGACGATCACCAACGCGAACGCCACCGTCGCGCTGCGGGCGGACGGGGGACTCGCCGACTTCGTGTGGTCCTTCCGGCCCACCGACACGCCGAGACCGCGCACCGCCGCCGAGGTCCCGACGACCAGCCCGGAGTCGACCGCGCTGTCGAAAGCGCTGCGGAAGCGCGGGTTCGCGTTCGTCGGACCGACCACCATGCACGCGCTCATGGAGGCGCTGGGGATCGTCGACACGCACCTGCTCGGCAGCCACCGGCGGGCTTCGTCCGGCGTCTGGCCCGACTGACGACCGGCGCCCACCGCCGGGACGGCTGTCGTCAGTCCAGCGGCAGCCGCATCTGCACCGAGGCGACCTCGTACCCGAGCTCCTCGTACAGGTGGCGCGCGCCGGTGTTGTACCCGAAGACGTTGAGGCCGATGCTGGTCGCGCCCTCCGCCCTCGCGACCTCGTGCGCGAGCTCGAGCGCTCGTCGGGCGTGACCCTGCCGGCGGTGGGCCGGGTCGACCTCGACCTCGAAGACCCACCAGTCGGCGCTGCCCGGAGTGAACGGGCCGATCCAGAGGTGCCCCACCACGGTGTCCGCACCGAGCGTCAGTTCCCACACGTGGTGGCCCGTCGCCGGCGAACCGCCCGGGAACCACTTCTCGAGGGACTGCCGCATGTTCGCCTCTGCCTGCTCGCGGCTCTCGCCCGACCGCATGCGCGACGCGACGTACTCCGCCATCGAGCGGTCCAGCCAGCCCGGCAGGCGTTCCCCAGGCGTCAGCACGAGCCGCAGCTCGCTCCGCGCCGCGGTCCTGCCCGTGTCTGCCGGGTCCATGGTCAACGGTTGCCCTTCGAGCCGCGCTTGGGCTTGCCGGACATGCCGCGCGGGGTCCGGCCGCGACCGGTGGAGTTCTTCCCACCGCCGCTCTTCGCACCCGTGCCCTTCGTGGCGCTGCGTTTCGCGACCGTCTTCGCATTCGCCGCCGTGGCCTTGCCACCGGCCGCCTTGCTGCTGATGGCTTTGCCGCCGGCCGCCTTGCCGCCGGTCTTCTGGCGTGGGTCGTCCTGCTCGTCGGGATCCGTGCCTCCCGGCTGGTCCGGCTGCTGCCGGGAGCTGTTCGCGGTCCGGCCGCGGACGACGCCGATGAACTCCTCGGTGAGTTCCGAGGCGTCCTCGTCACGCCAGACGAGCGCGACACGGGTGCCGGGGGAGCCGGCGAGCGGTCGGGAGACCAGGGACTTGCGGCTCTCGGCCCGGAAGAGGGACTGGGGGAGGACGACCACGCCGACGTTGGCTTCGACCAGGTCGAGCGCTGCCGCGACGTCGGGTGGCACGGGGCCCGCGTCGAGGACGGTGACGGCGGCGAGGTCCGCGTCGGTGACCTCGTCGAGGTCGGCGAGGGGGGAGTCCTTCGGGGCGGCGACGACCGCCGTCTCGGTCCACAGCGGGATCGCGTGCGGCTGTTCGCCGTCGGCCCGCTCGGGCACCGGCATCCGGGCGAAGACCATGTCGGCGTCGCCCTCGATCGCGTCGAGGACCCCGTCCGCGCCGACGGGCATGAGGACCAGGTCGACGTCCGGTCGGCGCTCGCGCCAGACCCGCACCCACTTGGCGGGGGAGACCCCGGGTACGAAGGCGATGGAGAGCGCGGTCATGCACCCGAGCATACGGGCCGTACTCTGGTCACCATGGCCCAGGAACAGACCATGAAGCCCGAGACCGCTGCCAAGAAGCTCGGCATCCTCCTCTCGGCGACGCCCGAGTCGTTCCGTGCGGGCCCGATCGCTCGCACGACGTTCGATGAACTGCAGAGCGAGCCGCCGACGTGGCTGCAGGACCTCCGTCGCGACGGTCCGCACCCCCGACCGGTCGTCGCCGCGCGCCTCGGGGTGTCGATCTCCGGACTCGCCCGCGCCGGTGTGGACGACGTCCTCACCACCGAGCAGATCAAGCAGCTCCTGCAGGACATGCCGGCGTGGCTCGTGCAGGAGCGTTCCACCCAGGCCGCGGTCCGCACCGAGAACGTGCGCGTGAAGCAGGAGCGCGCGGCCCGCACCGAGGGCTGATCCCACCGTGCACGGGACCGTCGCCGACGCCATGCTGGTCGTGCCGCAGTTCGCGTCCGTGTGCTGCATCGTCGGCGACCGGTACCGCCCGCGTCCCGGCGTGATCGTGCCCGCGGCGGTGATGCTCGTCGCGATGCTCATGCCCGTCGTGCAGGCCGGTCCGTCGTGGACGATCCTCGCCGCGGCACTGCTGCTGGTCCTCGCGCCGATGCCCGTGGTGCGCCGACGTCGACAGGACGGCCGTCGTGCCGAGCCGATGGACGTGCACCGGGCCCTCTCCGCGGTCGTGATGGCGGGGATGCTGCTGATGGGGCACACGGCCGAGCTCCCCGGCACCGCCGTCCACGTCCACGCCCTGGTCCTGACCGCGGTGCTCGGCGCCGGGGTGATCGGCTACTGCGCCTTCAGCGGCTGGCTGCTCCGGTACGAGTGGGCACGGGAGGACCGTCGCGCGGTCCGGAGCGGCGAGGTCTTCGCGATGACCGTCGCCGTGGTCGGGATGACCCTGGCGATGTGACCGGCGTTACGGTGGTGCCGTGTCCGACCGCATCGTCCGCCGACCCGACGCTCCACCGCCGCGCCTCGACGAGGTCGACGAACGGATCCTCTGGGTCCTCGCCTCGGACGCCCGGATCCCGAACAACCGGCTCGCCGCTGCGGTGGGCATCGCGCCGTCGACCTGTCTGGTGCGCGTCCGGGCGCTGGAGGACGCGGGCATCATCACCGGCTACCGGGCCGAGGTCGACATCGCTCGTCTCGGGTTCTCGATCGAGGCGATGGTCTCCGTCCGGGTGCACGCTGCGGCGCGGCACGAGCTGCGGGAGTTCGCGAAACGCCTGCTCCGGGTGCCGGTGGTGCTCGACGTGTCGTTCCTGGCCGGGGACAAGGACTTCCTCGTGCACATCGCGTGCACGTCGACCGAGCAGCTGCGGGACTTCGTCGCCGACGAGCTGAGTGGGGACCCGTCGGTCGCGACGACGCAGACGTCGATCGTGTTCGAGCGGCTGGTGGCGGACCGGGAACACCAGGCCCGCTCCTACGGCGAACTGCGCCGCTGGCAGGCCTGAGCGCAGCGAGCGCGGTCCGTCAGCGGGCCCGGACCATCGGGGTGTGCGGGATCGCGTCCTCGAGGAAGTCCTCACCCGAGCGCACGAAACCGAACTGTGCGTACCACTCGCCGAGGTGTGCCTGCGCGTTGATGCTGATCCGCTCCGAACGACTCTCGGCGATCGCGGCCTGCATCAGCGCGGCACCGAGGCCCTTGCCGCGGGCGTGCGCTGCGGTGGCGACCCGGCCGATCCGCTCGGTGCCGTCGGGTTCGCGGAGCAGCCGCAGGGTCGCGTCGACCGAACCGCTGCCGGCCCAGAACTGCACCGTGCCGGGCTCGAGGTCGCGGCCGTCGATGTCGTCGTAGGCGCATGCCTGCTCCACCACGAACACGTCCTGTCGCAGGCGGAGGATCTCGTGCAGGGTGACGACGTCGAGGTTGCGGGTCGGGGCGCTGAAGGTCGAGGGCACGACGTTTCCTGACTTTTTCTTGTGAATGGGTTCCGCACGGCACCCGTCGAGGCGTACCGTGCCGGTCAACCACTCTACGTGCGCAGCCGAGATCAGGAGGTGAGCGCATGGACGCATCGATGCGTGCACCCCTGAACGCGGTCATCCGTTGGGCTCTCATGGCCTCCGGGATCGCGGTGGCACTGGTGCTGCTCTCGCTCTTCTTCGGTGCACGGCCCGCTGCGGCGGCCGGGGTCCTCGGACTGGGTGGGGCGTCTCCGAGCGGCTCGCAGACGAACTCGTCGCAGCGCTCGGACGGCCTGCTGAGCGGCGTCGTCTCGGGCGTCGGTGGCACGGTCGAGGGCGTCGGACGGGCCGTCGGGAGCGTCGTCACCCCGGTCCGACCGGCCCCCGCGCCGGTTCCGGCCGTCCCGGCAGCACCGGCCCCCGCCCCGGTCCCGGCCGCGCCGGCGCCGGTTGCGCCCGCTCCGACCGCCGCAGCACCTGCCCCCGTTGCCACAGTCCCCGCTCCGGTCTCCGCACCTGCAGCCGCTCCGGCGGTCCCGGTGGCTGCGCCGGCCCCGGTCACCGCATCTCCGGCCAGCACGCACACCGACCCGGCCGCAGCCCCCGCGCCGACCGCGGCCGACCAGCCGTCGCACGCCGGCGCCACACCGGCCGACGCACCCGGAGCGCCCGCAGCCACGCCGACGACCCGCCCGGGCACCTCGCTCGTCGGCGGCGTCGTGTCGGCCGTGAGCGGCGCCTCCCGGCCCGTCACCGACACCGTCGTCACCGTCCTCGACCCCGTCACCGGAGCCGTGCAGGACATCGCCGGTGACCGTCCGGTGACCGCGATCGTGGCCGTCGTCGACCGGGTGGTCGGGAGCCTCCCGGTCGTCGGCGGACTGCTCGGTGACGACACGCTCGGCACCGTCACGGCGCCCGTCACGGGCGTGGTGGACGACACCCTCGGCTCGGTCGGTGACGTCGTCGGCGCTGTGCCGGGCGTCGTGGCCGAGGTGCCCGACGTCGTCGGCGGCCTGCCCGGCGTCGGTGGCGGTCTCCTGCCGGGAGGCTCCCTCCCCGTCGTCGACGTCCCCTCGGTCCCCGTGGTGGGCACCCCCGGCACCGGTGGCACGCTCGTGCCGACGGTGCCGGGAGCTTCGGTCGCCGCGTCGCCCACAGCCACCGCCGCCGTGCGACCCGTGGAGACGACCACCGGACCGGCACCCGCGCCGGCTGCACCCGTCACGGGCACCGCGGACCAGCCGGCTGCGACGACCACCCCGTCCGCCGCTCACGCGAGCACCTCGGCGATCGTCGCCGGTCCGCTCGCTGCCGTGACGACGTCGACCTCCCTCGCTGCCGTGACCTTCGGTGGCACGGCCCTCATCCTCCCGGACGGTGGCGCGCCGACGCACGCACCGTTCGAGGGCGCCACCGGTGGCACCGCAGGCGGATCCGCCGCGGGAGGCTCGGCCGGCGCGACCCCGATCGGCACCGTCGGTGCCGACGCACAGACCTCCCCCCTCGCCACGGGTCACCGTGGCCCGGTCACCGACGAGGCCCTCCCGGCATCGCTCGTCGGCGACCACGACGTCGCTCCCGATTGAGATCGGCGCACCTGCCCGCCACGGCAGGACGCGCCACCGACCGCTCCCGTGCGGTCGACCGACCATCTCGATCAGGAGTGAACGACCATGAACAAGAACGTCACCCGAGGGCTCTTCTTCGCCCTCTGCGTGGGCGGGCTGACGCTCGGTGGAGCCGTCGCGGCGAACGCGGCGACGACCACCGGAGCGGACGGCATCGCCTCCGGGACCCAGATCGCGCCGAACGTCGACGCCCCGGTCTCCGTCACCCGCAACGCCTTCGGCATCGTCGGCGACGCGGTCTCGACCGCCACGAGCCCGGCGGCTGCGTCGGCCCCCGCGGCTCCGGTCCCTGCGGCTCCGGTCCCCACGCCGGCACCCCCCGCGCCGACGACCAGCGGTGCTGACGGCGTCGCCTCCGGCACCCAGGTGGTACCGGAGGTCACGGCTCCCGTGGACGTCACCGGCAACGCCCTCGGCGTGCTCGGCGACGCGGCGGCTGCTCCCGCACCAGCGGCACCGGCGGCACCCGCACCAGCTCCTGCTGCTCCTGCTGCACCTGCTGTTCCGGCTCCGACGACCAGTGGCGAGGACGGCGTCCTCTCCGGCACCCAGGTCGCGGGCGACGTCGACCTCCCCGTGACCGTCGGCGGCAACGCCGTCGCCGTCGCCGGGGACGCCGCCAGCACCGGCTCGAGCACGGCGGGTCCGGCGTCCGCGCCCGCCACCGCGGCTCCGGCAGAAACGGCCGCATCCACCTCGGGCACGGACGGCCTGCTGTCCGGCACACAGATCCTGCCGGACGTCTCGATCCCGGTCACGGTGTCGGGCAACGGCATCGGGCTCCTCGGGGACGGTGCCGCGACCGCCGGTCCGTCGGCCTCCGGCACTCCGGTCGGTTCCGGTTCGACGGGAGGCGCGCCCTCCCCGACGACGTCGGGCTCCGACGGTCTCATCTCGGGGACAGAGCTCCTCGGGACCGTCTCCGTGCCGATCACCGTGACCGGCAACGGCATCGGGGTCCTCGGTGACGGCGCCAGCACCGGCGGCTCGACCACCGGAACGGGGACCCGTACCGCTCCGGCCTCGGGCGGGACGACCTCGGGGGAGGACGGTGTCGGTTTCGGCACCCAGGTCGCTCCCGTGGTGTCGATCCCCGTCACGATCGGCGGGAACGGCATCGGCGTCATCGGTGACGGCACGAGCACCGGCGGCTCGACCTCCGGCTCCGGCACGGGGACCGGCACGACGCCCGTCGCCGGGGGCACGACCTCCGGCGAGGACGGTGTCGGTTCCGGCACGCAGGTCGTCCCGGTGATCGACGTCCCCGTCACCATCGGCGGGAACGGCATCGGTGTGATCGGTGACGGCACGAGCACCGGTGGCTCGACCACCGGCTCCGGCACGAGCACCGGCACGACGCCGGTCTCGGGTGGGACGACTTCAGGTGAGGACGGTGTCGGCTCCGGCACGCAGGTCTCACCGGTGGTGTCGATCCCGGTGACCGTCGGTGGGAACGGCATCGGCGTCGTGGGTGACGGCACGAGCACCGGTGGCTCGACCACCGGCTCCGGCACGAGCACCGGCACGACGCCCGTCGCCGGGGGCACGACCTCCGGCGAGGACGGTGTCGGTTCCGGCACGCAGGTCATCCCGGTGATCGACGTCCCCGTCACCACCGGTGGCAACGGCATCGGTGTGATCGGTGACGGCACGAGCACCGGTGACTCGACCACCGGCTCCGGCACGAGCACCGGCACGACGCCGGTCTCGGGCGGGACGACCTCTGGTGAGGGCGGCATCGGCTCCGGAACGCAGATCATCCCGGTGATCACCATCCCGGTCACCGTCGGTGGGAACGGCGTCGGCGTCATCGGCGACGGTTCCAGCAGCACGCCGGGCACCACGACGCCGGGCACGACCGACCCGGGCACCACGACGCCGGGCACCACGACGCCGGGCACGACCGACCCGGGCACCACGACGCCGGGCACCACGACGCCGGGCACGACCGACCCGGGCACCACGACGCCGGGGACCACGAATCCCGGCACCGGAATCACCCCGGAGACGGGTACGACTCCCGGTGCCACCACCCCGGTGACCACCCCGGTCACGACCGTCCCGGCCACCCCGGCCGCGCTGGTCACCCCGGTGGCAGAGGGCACGCCCCCTGCCGCAGCCACCGCGGTCGACTCCACGTCGACGGGCAACGGGGTCAGCACGACCCGCACGACCACCGGTACCACCGGCACGCTCGCCTACACGGGAGCGGACCGGCCGGTCCTCCCGGCCCTCGCGGCACTGCTGCTGCTCCTGGCCGGCCTCGGGACGATGACCCTGCGGCGCCGCCACTGACGCCGACCCGCTGAACGGCTGCGGAGCACCGGGGTCCCCGGTGCTCCGCAGCCCCTGCCCGGGCGAGCAGACCCGGACGAGCTGGCCCGAACGGGGCGGACCCGAGGCGACGAGTCCTGATCAGGACCCTCCTGTGGGAGTGCTGTACGCCTCCTGGGCGGCCGTCAACCCTTGCTGAACACAGCGGCAGCCGACCAATGGCTGTGCGTCAGCTGGGCGGCAGCACGATGAACCCGTGCCATCCGATGTGCTCCAGCTCCCGATCGTCTTCCCGGCCGTGCTCGTGCCGGTGGACGTGGTCGCCGTCGTCCTCGTCCTCCTGACGGTCTTCGGACCACGCGGTCGGGCGAAGGACGCCGGCGCGACCGACCACCCGGCGAGGCGACGGTGGAACCGGGGCCTCCTGGCCGTGCTCGTCCGGATCACGGCGATCGCGGTCGGCGCCGGCATCGGCCTGGTCGCCGTCTGGTGGTTCGGTGACGTCCAGGACCGCTTCGGCGTGTCCTTCACGCCCGTCACGCGCATGTGGGTCGCGTTCACGGCGGCTGCCGTCCTCCTGTTCCTGGTCGTCCTGGTCCAGGGCGGCAACGGCCGCCGGGTCGTCGGGCTCGGAGCTGCCCTGGCGGTCGCCCTCACCGCGGGCCTCGGCATCAACGTCGACTTCGGGGCGTACCGGACCATCGGCGAGGCCGTCACGCCGAACCCCTACCCGACGGGCACCCTCGACCACCAGCACGCGGCCAGGCCCGGCACACGGGTCGTCGACGCGGCGACGTGGACCGCACCGGAGGGGATGCCCGATCACGGCCGTGCCATCGCTGTCCGCATCCCCGCGACGGTCTCGCACTTCCACGCCCGTCGCGCCGTCGTGTGGCTGCCTCCCGCCGCGCAGGTCGTGGACCCGCCGACCCTGCCGGTCCTCGTCGCGCTCTCCGGGCAGCCGGGGCAGCCGGCCGACATGTTCCAGACCGGGCGGCTCGGGTCCTTCCTCGACCACTACGCCGCGGCGCACCACGGCATCGCGCCGATCGTCGTCTCGCCCGACCAACTGGGGGCACCGGGCCACAACCCGATGTGCGTCGACAGCCGTCGTCTCGGGCGGAGTGCGACCTACGTGATCACCGACACGGTCCGGTGGATCCACCAGCACCTCGACGTGGCCTCGGGCAGCGCGGCATGGGGCATCGGCGGCTTCTCGCAGGGGGCGACCTGCGCCATGCAGTTCTCGAGCGCGTACCCGGAGGTGTTCGGCACGACCCTGGCCATCTCCAGCGAGATGGCCCCGGCGAACGGGGACCTCCGGCACACCGTCGCGGTCGGGTTCGGCGGCTCGCGTCCGGCCTACCTCCGGGCCACCCCGGAGGCCCTGCTCGCCGCCCACACGCCGTACCACGACCACCTCACCGTGTTCGGCTACGGCGAGGACGACGCTCCCTACGAGGCCTCGACGCTCGCGCTCCGGGCCGCGTCGAAACGCGCCGGGATCGCCACCACTCTCATCGTCTCGCCCGGCTCGGCCCACGACTGGAACACCGTCCGGTACGTCCTGGGCCACGGCCTCCCCATCGTGATCGCCCACCTCGGGCTGCCCGTGGACGGGGTCCGTCGATGACCGCGAAGGGCGCACCCGACACCGCCGCTCCGGAACAGCCCGCGGCCCCGCCGCATGAGGTCGGCCACGAGGCCGCCGCGCGCGTCCTGCGTGACGTGGGGCGGGCCTCCCGGTCGGTCCGGCACGCCGTCACGCGACAGCCGGTCACGGCCGTCGTCCTGGTCCTGGTGCTGCTGGCGTCGATCACCGCCGCGTCGCTGCGGTTCGCCCAGGGCCGACAGGTGCCGGACGCCCTCGTGCCCTTCCGGGGGTTCGCCGTCACCACCGGTGTCCTCGCGCTGGTCCTGACGCTCACCGGTGTCGTCGTGCTGGTCGGTGCCTCTGAACGGCTGATGGGCTCGCGGCGCACCGTCTCCGCCTTCCTGGCGACGAGCGTCATCGGGGCGGCGGCCGCAGCCGTCGTCGGTCTCGTCGACCCGGACGGCCGCCGTGGTGCCGCCCTGCTCTCCGGGGCCGAGGGCCTGGACCCGTGGACGGCGATCCTGGGCACGGTCATGACGGCGAGTGCCTTCGCCGGCCCGCTCTGGCGTCGTCGGATCCGGGTCAACGCGCTGGCGGTCGTCCTCACGCTCTTCCTCTACGCCGGACACACCGCCGACCTGTCCGCCGTCGTCGCCACGGCCGCGGGCTGGGGACTCGGCGAGGTGTTCCGACGCACCCCGAAGCGCACCGGCTGGACCCGCAGCTCCCACCGCGAGACCCGGGTGCTGCTCGGGACGGTGGTCCTGGTGTCGGCGGTCGGACCGGTGATCGCGCTGGTGTCGCGCGCCCGGGTCGGTCTGCTCGCGCCGCTCGCCGCGGTCGTCGGGACGGGCCCAGCAGACCAGCCCTCCGCCTGTCGCGCCGACGGCGTCGCGGGTGAGTGCCTGCACCGCCTGCTGACCTACCGCGCGACGGACCCTTGGTCCCTGCTGCTCGCGATCGCACCACTGCTCGTGCTCGTCGTCGGGGCGGTGGGTCTGTTCCGTGGCAGCCGCTTCGCGGTGTGGCTCGTCGTGGTGGTCGACACCGTCACCGGGATCGCCGCCGCCGTGACGTACACCCACGTGCCCGGACGGGTCGAGCAACTCCGCGGGTCCGAGGACCACGTCGTCGTGGTCCTGTCGATCGCCGCGTCGATCGCGGTCCCGCTCCTCACCGGGCTCGTCCTGCTGCTGCTGCGGCGGTCGTTCACGGTCGCGGTCGCCCGCAGCCGCGTCGTCACCTTCAGCGTGACGGTCCTGGTCGCGGCCGCTGTCCTGGCGGCCGTCGTGTTCGTCGTCGCCGACGCGTCACCGGTGCGGGTGCACGGCCCGCTCGGCCTGGTCGTCGCCGTCCTCGGACCGCTGTCACCGGTCGTGCACCACCGTGACCTGCCGATCCGGGACCCCGGTCTCCGGACGGTGCTGGGCCTCGTCGGCCCGCTGCTGTGGGCCGTCGTGGCCGTCGCCGCGATCCGTCCGGCCGGTGTGACACCCGGCGCAGCCGACTCCGACGTGTCCGCCGCGGACCGTGAGCGTGCCCGCGCTCTGCTCGTGGCGGGTGGCGGCGACACCTTCGGCTGGATGGCGACGTGGCCGGGCAACGCGCACTGGTTCAGCGCGGACGGTCGCGCCGGCGTCGCCTACCGACGGACCGGTGCCGTCGCGGTCGCCCTCGGCCCGTTCGGCTGGCCGGACGCGCGCGGACCGGCGCTCACCGAGTTCGCCCGGTACTGCGACGACAACGGCTGGACGGCGGTCTTCCACGGCATCGACACGACCAGCGCCGCGGCCCTCACCCGGCTCGGCTGGCGCACCCTGCCGGTCGCCGAGGACGCCGCGTTCGACCCGCGTGCCTGGACCACGAGCGGCAGCCGGAAGCAGGACGTCCGCACCGCCGTCAACAAGGCCCGTCGCTCCGGGTCCACCGCCACCTGGTCGTCGTGGCAGGACCTGCCCGTGGCCACCACCCGGCAGATCGAGGCCATCTCCGAGGAATGGGTCGCCGATCGTGAACTCCCCGAGATGGGCTTCACGCTCGGCAGCCTCGACGAGATGCGGGACCCGGCCGTCCGGACCCTCGTCGCGCAGGACGCCGAGGGCACGGTCCTCGGGGTCACGAGCTGGTTGCCGTCCCACCGTGCGGGCCGCGTGGTCGGCTGGACGCTCGACGTCATGCGGCGCCGGAGCGACGCCCCGAACGGCGTGATGGAGTTCCTGGTGGCCTCCGCTGCCGAGGTGATGCGCGACGAGGGCGTCGAACGACTCGGCCTCTCCGCCGCGCCGCTCGCCCGTACGCCCGGTGGCGCAACCACAGGGGACGGCGTCGAGACCCTGCTCGAACTCGTCGGCGGCGTCCTCGAGCCGGTCTACGGGTTCCGGTCGCTGCTCCGGTTCAAGCGGAAGTTCGGCCCGGGACTCGAACCGCTCGTCCTCGCCTACCCGGACCCGGTCGCGTTGCCCGCCATCGGCGTCGCGGTGGTCCGCGCCTACCTGCCCGACCTGTCGCTCCGGCAGGCGCTGGCACTGGTCCGCGGACGCGGCTGAGCCGCCGGACGGGAGGCCCGCTGCACCCCCGAGACGCCGCGTGACGCCCGGCGGACCATCCGCCCACGACGGTCGGGGTGCTGGGGTATCGTCGGTGACACGCAAGCGCTCCGGGGTCGGTGCAAGTCCGAACCGGTGGTGACAGTCCACGAGCGCCGCGCCGGGTCCGCCCGGTGCGGGGTTGACCTGGTGCAATCCCAGGACCGACGGTGAGAGTCCGGACGGGAGGAAGCGCTGACGGAAGGTGATGGTCGTTCCGCGATCCCGCCTGCCGTCCGCCGACGACCGTCGCGCGCACCCGGAGTCCCGTTGAGAGGACACCAGTGTTCACCGGCATCATCGAGGAACTCGGCACCGTCACCGCCGTCGACGAACGAGGCGACTCCGTCGCGCTCACCGTCCGTGGCCCGCTCGTCGTCTCCGACGCGCAGCACGGCGACTCCATCTCGGTCTCGGGCGTCTGCCTGACCGTCGTCGAGCAGAGCCCGGAGACCTTCACGGCATTCGTCATGAAGCAGACCCTCGACATGAGCGCGCACGGATCGTTGCGGGCCGGCGACCGGGTGAACCTGGAGCGCGCGGCCTCGGTCGGGGACCGGCTCGGCGGTCACATCGTGCAGGGCCACATCGACGGCACCGCGACGGTCCTCCTGACCGACGACGGGGACGGCTGGCGGCGGGTGCGGTTCGCGCTGACGCCGGAGCTCAGCCCGCTCGTGGTCGACAAGGGCTCGATCGCGATCGACGGTGTCTCGCTGACCGTCAGCGCGGTGTCGCCGGAGTCCGTCGCGCCGGACGCCGCCTGGTTCGAGGTCAGCCTGATCCCGGAGACCCTGGCCGCCACGACGCTCGGTGCACGGGGGCCGGGGGACCGCGTCAACATCGAGACCGACGTCCTGGCCCGGCACGTACGCCGGATGCTGCGGCTCGACGCTGCTGCTGCCGCTGCTGCTGCTGCTGCCGCTGCTGCCGCTGCTGCCGCTGCTGCCGGTGCCGTCGGTGCTCCCGTCGGGGCGGAGGCCCGCTGATGGTCGCCGACACCGCTCCCGTCGTGCCGACCCTCGCCGACGACCTCGGCCTGTCCTCGGTCGCGCAGGCGATCGCCGCCATCGCCGCCGGCCGTCCGGTCATCGTGGCCGACGACGAGCACCGCGAGAACGAGGGCGACGTCGTCCTCTCCGCGGAACTCGCGACGCCGGAGTGGATCGCGTGGACGGTCGCGCACTCGTCCGGGTTCATCTGTGCGCCGGTCAGCGCCGAGATCGCCGACGCCCTCGACCTGCCGCCGATGGTCCAGCACAACGAGGACGTCCGCGGCACCGCCTACACCGTCACGGTCGACGCGGCCGTCGGTGTCACGACCGGCATCAGCGCCCACGACCGCGCACGGACGCTCCGGGTCCTCGCCGACCCGGGTTCGGTCCGCGGCGACCTGCACCGTCCGGGGCACGTCGTCCCGTTGCGGGCACGCCCGGGTGGCGTCCGGGAGCGCGCGGGGCACACCGAAGCCGCGATCGACCTCGTCACCGCCGCCGGACTCCGGCCCGCGGCGGCGATCTGCGAGATCGTCGACGAGCACGGCGGCATGATGCGCCTGCCGGAACTCGTCGGACTCGGGGCACGCGAGGGCGTGCCCGTCATCACCATCGCCGCGTTGGCCGCCTGGCTCGACGCGGCCGACCGGGCGACGGACGTCGCCCGCACCGAAGGGACACACGCATGAGCGGAGCAGGAGCGGCGGAGCGCGAGCTCGTCGACGGCAGCGGCATCCGGGTCGCGGTCATCGCCGGACAGTGGCACGACGTCATCGCGAGCGGACTGCTCGCTGGGGCGCAGCGCGAGATCGAACGCCTCGGTGCCACCGCGCAGGTCGTCCCCGTCCCGGGCAGCTTCGAGCTCCCGGTGGTCGCGAAGGCCGCCCTCGAGTCCGGCTTCGACGCAGCGGTCGCCCTCGGCGTGATCATCCGCGGCGGGACCCCGCACTTCGAGTACGTCTCGGACGCGGCGACGAGCGGGTTGACCAAGGTCGCGATCGACACCGGCAAGCCCGTCGGCTTCGGCGTGCTCACCCTGGACGACGAGCAGCAGGGGCTCGACCGCGCCGGACTGCCCGGGTCGAAGGAGGACAAGGGCGCCGAGGCCGCACACGCGGCGATCGCCACGGCCGTCACGCTGCGTGGGCTGCGCGCCTCCGTGTAGCGGGACGGCGTTCGTCCACCGTCGTGCATCGGTACGACGCAGAACGGCCCCGCACCATCAGGTGCGGGGCCGTCCTGCGTGTGGCGGTGTGTGACTACCGCTTGCCGAACACGTGGATCGGCAGGAAGAAGGAGAGGCTCATCAGCAGCACACCGGCGATGAACACGAAGGCCTGACCGGAGTCGACCTGGAACGCGAACCCGAACAGGTACATCGACACCAGCAGCAGCAGGATCGAGAAAACAGCAGCGAGGACGCGGCCCACGGTGGTACCTCCGGGAATCGAGCGGGTGGATCGCGCCCAGTCTATCCCCAGGACCGGGAGCGACCGTTCACGCAGCCGGTTTCGTCGCGATCAGGCGGTCGACGACCTGGAGCAGTGCCGCCATGTCGACCGAGGCCCGGTCGGGACGGACGTCGCTCGCGGCCCCGAGCGACGCCGCGTGGTAGAGCCCGTCGCCGAGGAGCTTGACCGCCTGCGCCGTGGGGACGTCGTCCAGCGCGTCGACGAGGGTGGCGAGCCAGGCGTTCTCGGTCTCGTCCAGGGTCCGGCCGGCCTCTTCGTACCCGGCCTGCTGCAGGCGCGAGGCCGCGAGCAGGGCGAGGTCGAGCTCGCTGCCGACGAACTGACAGTTCTCGACGAAGTAGCGCGCCGGGCCGTCCTCGGCGGCGCGCATCCGTTCGATGTCCAGGGCGGACAGGTCGGCGAGCCGCTCGCACAGCCCCTCGACCAGGGCGGCTTTGGACCCGAAGTGGTAGAGCAGTCCACCCTTCGAGACACCGGCGCGCGCGGCGACGGCGTCGAGGGTGGCGGGACGTTCGCCCTCCTCGCACACGATGGCGACGAAGCTGTCGAGGACGCGGTCGCGAGCACTGGCCATGCGCACGAGTCTAGGGACACGCCGGGGGAACTGTGCTCCGTGAACGTTCACGGTCCCTTGTTCCGTGTGTCCGCACCGGATAGCCTCGCCTCGACCGTGAAGGTTCACGACGAACAGGATCCGCATGTCAGCGCAGACCGCGACCCCCACGCCCACCACGAACGACACGACCCCCGGCTGGGCGGTCCTCGGTCCCGGGGGGATCGCCCGACGGTTCCTCTCGCAGCTGTCGACGAGCAGCGGCCGACTCGTCGCCGCCGGCAGCTCGTCGGTCGAGCGGGCACAGGCCTTCGCGGACGAGGCCGCCGAGCACGGGTTCCCCGACGTGGTGGCGGGCACCTACGACGACGTCCTCGCCGACCCCCGGGTGGACGCCGTCTACATCGCGACCGTGCACACCGGGCATGCGGCCCTCGTCCTCGCCGCACTGCGGGCAGGCAAGGCCGTGCTCTGCGAGAAGCCGCTCACGCCGAACCACGGCACGACGATGGCGCTCGTCGACGCCGCACGACAGGCCGGGCTACCGCTGGTCGAGGCGTTCATGTACCGCTTCCACCCGCAGACCGCGGCCTTCCTCGACCTGGTCCGCGACGGCACGGTCGGCGCCGTCACCCACGTCGACGCGTCGTTCGCGTTCCGCACCGAGGATCGCTCCGGCCGGCTCTTCGAGGTCGAGACCGCCGGCGGCGGGATCCTCGACGTCGGCTGCTACCCGGTCACCATGACCGCGGCGGTCGTGCAGGCCGCGACCGGGGTCGCGGTCGCCGAACCCGTCGAGCTGCACGCCGTCGGGACGCTCGGTCCGACGGGCGTCGACGAGTGGACCGTCGCCAGCGCGACGTACGTGTCGGGCATCACCGCGAGCCTCCGGACCGGCGTCCGCGTCGAGGACACGAACGCGGTCGTCGTGCACGGCACGCGCGGCAGGATCGTGCTCCGCGACCCGTGGACCATCGGCGGCGACCTGGTCATCGAGGTCCGTACCGTCGACGCCCCACCTGCCGAGACGTCCTTCGCCGGTGCCGCCCCCTACGGGCTGGAGGCCGACGCCACCATCGACGCCCTGCGCGCCGGCCGGGTCGACGCGCCGCAGTTGACCACCGACGAGAGCCTGGCCGCGGCGCGCACCCTCGACCGCTGGCGTGCGGCGATCGGATTGCGCTACCCGTTCGAGGCCGAGACCGCCGACATCCCGACGGTCAGCGGCCGCCCGCTCACCGTCGCGCCCGACGCCCCGATGACGTACGGCGAGTTGCCCGGCATCGACAAGCGCGTCTCGCGCCTGGTGATGGGCGTCGACAACCAGCCGGACCTGGCCCACGCGAGCGCGGTCTTCGACCACTTCGTGGAGCAGGGCGGCACCGTCTTCGACACCGGGTACGTCTACGGCGGTGGGGTGCTCGAGGGCCGCTTCGGCGCCTGGGTCCGCAACCGCGGCATCCGCGAGGACGTCGTCGTCATCACGAAGGGCGCACACACGCCGTACTGCGACCCGGAGTCGCTCACCCGTCAGCTGCTCGAGAGCCTGGAGCGCCAGGGCACCGACTACGCGGACGTCTACATGATGCACCGGGACAACCCGGACATCCCGGTGGGGGAGTTCGTCGACGTCCTCGACGAACACCGCCGCGCTGGGCGCATCCGGGTCTTCGGCGGGTCGAACTGGACCCCCGCCCGGTTCGACGAGGCGAACGCCTGGGCCGCGGCGAACGGCAGGCACGGGTTCGAGGTGCTCAGCAACCACTTCGGTCTCGCCGAGGCCCTCGACGTCCCCTGGGCCGGGTGCGAGCACGTCACCGACCCGGAGTCGAAGCGTTGGCTCGAGGAGCGCCAGATCCCGCTGCTGCCGTGGTCCTCGCAGGCGCGCGGCTTCTTCACCGGTCGGGCCCGTCCGGACGACACGAGCGACGCCGAACTCGTGCGCTGCTACTACTCGGACGCGAACTTCGAGCGCCTGCGCCGCGCCGAGGAACTCGGGGGGCAGTACGGCGTCCCGGCGACCGCGATCGCCCTGGCGTACGTGCTGCACCAGCCGTTCCCGACCTTCCCGCTGTTCGGCCCGCGGACCATCGCCGAAGCGCGTTCGTCGATGCTGGGCCTGACCGTCGACCTCACGCCCGAGCAGGTGGCATGGCTCGACCTCCGCAGTTGACCGGCACCAGCGGCCGCGCGACGATCCTCGACGTCGCGGCGGCCGCCGGGGTGTCCCGGCAGACCGTGACCCGAGCGGTGAACGGCCTGCCGGGGATCAGCGACGCCACGAAGGGGCGGGTCCTCGCCGCCGCGGAGCAGCTCGACTACCGCCCGTCCCGCTTCGGGCGGGGGCTCGTGTCGGGCGGCACTCACCAGCTCGGGCTGCTCGTCGACGACCTCCGGAACCCGTACTCGCCGGAACTCGCCGCCGCGGTCCTCCGCCTGGCGGCCGCGCGCGGCTGGAACGTGATGCTCGCCGACGTCGGTCTGGCCGGTGACTCCGACCGGTCGGTGCAGGACCTCGGTGTGCAGACCGACGTCGTCATCGGTTCCCTCGGTACCCGCGCTCCGGAATGGATCGAACGGCTCGGCTCGGTGCCGGTCGTCGAGCTCGACCCGCACGGCGCGCCCGCCCGCGGTGCCGTCCGGCTGGACCCGGAGGGGGCGGTGGAGGCCCTCGCGGACCACCTGGTGGCGGTCGGCGTCAAGCACCCGCTCGTCCTCGACGCACCGTCCTCCGCCGAGACACCGGGGGAGCCGAGCACCCGCGGTGCGCTCCTGCTCGACGCCCTGCACCGACGCGGGTACCTGCCCGAGCACCTGCACGCCGAGGCTACCTCCGCCGATGCCGGTGCCGCGGGCACGACCGCAGCGCTCGCGCGGCACGCCCGCCTCGACGCGGTCGTCGCGTTCAACGACGTGATGGCGCTCGGGGTGCTCGCCGCCTGCCGTCGCGCCGGTGTCGAGGTCCCCGACCGCGTCCGCGTGGTCGGGATCGACGGCCTGACGCTCGGCACGCTCGTCGCGCCGACCCTCACCACGCTCGCGGTCGACCTCGACGAGGTGGCCCGCCATGCGGTGGACCTGGCGCTCGGCATGCTCGACGGGTCGCTGCCGCGGTCCGGCCCGGCGGCGGAGCGGGTGGTCCGGCACCGGCTGGTGGTGCGCGAGTCCGCGTGAGCGGTTGATCCACCGGCCGACCGGCGGACGGGAGGCGCGGGGCGGCCCCGATCCGTGCCTCCCGAACGCCATTGGTTGCACTTGCAACCACAACCGTCTGGACGGTACACTAACGGGACCTTGACGGGACGCGTGACGACTTCCGCGTCCCGTCTCGTCTGCGCTCAGCCCCTGCGGGGCGGCCAGCGCGACACGCTCGAAGTCCTGGAGTCCGCCATGTCCGCACTGCTCACCAGCCCCGTCGCCACCCGGATCACCACCAATCGTGGCTCCCGGTTCGCCGCGCTCGCGGTGCTCATGCTGCCGGTGCTGCTCATCTCGGTCGACAACACCGTGCTGAGCTTCGCGCTGCCCTCGATCTCGCGCGCCCTGCACCCGGATGCGACGACGCAGCTCTGGATGGTCGACGCGTACCCGCTCGTCCTGGCCGGGCTGCTCGTCGTGATGGGGAGCATCGGTGACCGGGTCGGACGCCGCCGGATCCTCGTGATCGGCGCGACCGGCTTCGCGCTGCTCTCCGCCGTGGCGGCCTTCGCCACCGAGGCCTGGATGCTCGTCGCGGCCCGGCTCGCGATGGGTGTCTTCGGCGCGATGCTCATGCCCGCGACGCTGTCGATCATCCGCAACGTGTTCCCCGACGACGGCGAACGACGCCTGGCGCTCGCGGTCTGGTCGACGATGTTCGCCGCCGGCAACGCCCTGGGCCCGCTGGTCGGCGGCGTGCTGCTCGCGCACTTCCACTGGGGCAGCGTCTTCCTCGTCGCCGTGCCGATCCTCGTCGTGATGCTCGTCGCCGTGCCGTTCTGCGTGCCGGAGTCCCGCGACCCGGAGCCCGGGCCCGTGGACGTCCCGAGCATGCTGCTGTCCCTCGGCGCCCTCGCCCCGACCGTCTGGGCGATCAAGTCCCTCGTGCACCCGGAGGAGCGGGGACTGGCGATCGCGATGGTCGCCGTCGGCGTGCTCTGCGGCATCGCGTTCGTCCGCCGGCAGCTGCGCTCCCGCACGCCGATGCTCGACATGCGCCTGTTCCGCAGCACCGCGTTCACCGGCAGCGTGCTGATGAACATGGCGGCGATGTTCTCGCTCACCGGGTTCCTGTTCTTCATCGCCCAGCACCTGCAGCTCGTGGCCGGGCTCGACCCGTTCGCCAGCGGCGTCGTGCTCGTCCCCGGCGCGGTGCTGACGATCATCGCCGGCCTCGCCGTGGTGCCCGTCGTCGCGCGTGTCGCTCCGCGCTGGGTCGTGTCCGTGTCGCTGCTGTTCTCGGCCGCCGCGTACGCCCTCGTCGCGGTGCTCGGCCACCACGCCTCGATCGCCGCGCTCGCGTTCGCGTTCGTGCTGCTCGGCATCGGCATCGGCGCGTCCGAGACCGTCACGAACGACCTCATCATCTCGACCGCCCCAGCGCACAAGTCCGGTGCGGCGTCGGCGATCTCGGAGACCGCGTACGAGATCGGTGCCGTGCTCGGTACCGCCGTCCTCGGCACGATCCTGGCCACGGCCTACCGAGCCCACGTCGTCGTGCCGGATGGACTGTCCTCGACGGCGCACACCGCGGCGGGAGAGACCCTCGGCGGTGCCGTCACCGCGGCGACGCAGCTCGGCGGGTCCGCAGGGCAGGCGCTCCTGGAGTCCGCCCGTGCCGCCTTCGACTCGGGTGTGACGACGACGGCGGGCGTCGCGGCGGCGCTCATGGTCGTCGCCGCAGCAGGAGCCGTCGTGATGCTGCGGCGTCGCTGACCCCGGCGTCGCGGCACGCCCGGGATGGGCCGATCCTGTGAATCATGGACCGGCACCCGGGCGCAGGTCCTACGTTGGGAGGTGGCCGCGACGACCGCGGCCGAACCCACGAACGAGGAACGACCACGACTGACATGCCCGACGCCGCTCCGGTCGACGTCCCCCAGCCCGGCACCCCCGCCGCCCCGCCCGAGGTGGACGCCACCACGGCCGACATCACCGCCGCGTACAAGGACGCCTTCCGTGGACACCCGGCCGGAGTCGCCGTGATCACCGCCGAGGGACCCGACGGACCGACCGGCCTCACCGCGTCGAGCGTCGCCTCGGTCGCGGTCGACCCGCCCGTCCTGGTGTTCTCGCTCTCGACCAACTCCGGGTCCGCCGGGGTCGTGCTCGGCGCGCCGCTGTTCGTCGTCCACCTGATGGACGCCCGCGGTGTCGCCCTCGCCAAGCGCTTCGCCTCCACCGGCAGTCCCGCCGCCGATGACCCGATCTGGGGCAGGCTCCCCTCGGGTGACCGCTACCTGCCCGACGCCGCCAGCGCACTGCGCTGCCGACCGCTCTCGACCACGCCGATCGGCGGCTCGACCGTCGTCGTCGCCGAGGTGCTCGACATCGTCGTCGGGCTCGACCGCGGTGAGCCGCTGGTCTACCACAACCGGGAATTCCACTCCCTGACCGATCGTTCCCGGCTCTCGTGAGCCGCGGAGCCCCGCACCCCACACCACCGATCGAAAGGACCGCCCATGGCTGAGTACACCCTGCCCGAGCTCCCGTACGACTACGCCGCCCTCGAGCCGCACATCAGCGGCAAGATCATGCAGCTGCACCACGACAAGCACCACCAGACCTACGTGACCGGCGCGAACACCGCGCTGCAGCAGCTCGGCGAAGTCCGCGAGTCCGGCAACTTCGGTGCGATCAACAAGCTCGAGAAGGACCTGGCGTTCCACCTCGGTGGCCACGTCAACCACTCGATCTTCTGGACCAACCTCGGCCCGGACACCAAGGTCCCGGAGGGCGAGCTCGCCGCCGCCATCGACGAGTTCTTCGGCTCGTTCGAGAAGTTCCAGGCGCAGTTCTCCGCCGTCGCGAACGGCATCCAGGGCTCCGGCTGGTCCGTCCTCGCCTGGGACGTCGTGGGCCAGAAGCTCGCCACGTTCCAGCTGTTCGACCAGCAGGGCAACATCCCGTTCGGTCTCGTCCCGATCTTCATGCTCGACATGTGGGAGCACGCCTTCTACCTCGACTACCTCAACGTCAAGGCGGACTACGTCAAGGCCGTGTGGAACATCGTCGACTGGGAGAACGTCGCCGCGCGCTTCGAGAACGCCAAGTCGCAGAGCTTCGTCACGCTCTGAGCGTCCCCGACGCGGGTCGCTGAGGCGACCACCTGATGACGGGAGGCCCGGTACCAGCTGGTACCGGGCCTCCCGTCATGCGGTCATCGCGTGACGTCCTGACGCAGGCTCAGCGCACACCGACGCCGATCTCGGCCGCCAGCCGCCGAGCGACCCCACGAAGGGCGTCGTCCGTGTGGACGACGTCGCCGTCGAGGACCGCACCCCACTGGACCCCCCGGGCGGCGAGGACGGCGCCGCGGGCCAGCCGGACCGCCTCGTCGTCGCATGCCCCGTGCTCCCGGCACCACGCGGTGAGCGTCTCGACGTGCGTCCGGTGCAGGCGCCGGTGCCGGTCATGACCCGACAGGTACTCGACCGCGCCGAGCTCGAAGGTCAGGCGTGCCGCCAGGAAGCGCTCCCTGACGTGCAGGGCGCCGAACACGTGGACGACGTACTCGGCCAGCGCCCGTTCGTCCGACGTGGGATCGAGGCAGACCGCGAGGACCGGGCCGCTCAGGTGCTCGACGACGGCGTCGATCAGGCCGTCTCGGGAGCCGAAGTGGTAGACGATCGGGTACGCGCTGGTCCCGAGGACCCGACCGAGGCTGCGGACGGAGACGTCCTCGATCCGGGTGCTGTGGAGGTGGTCCGTGACCTTGCAGACGATCGCGGGCTTGAGCGTCGGGTCCGGTTTGCGTGGCATGGTCTCTTCCGGGGCGGTGGTGGGACGGCTGACCGCAACGGGGACCGAGCGGACATGTGTCATGTTACCGGATGGTATCGACCGCCGTGTTCCCGGTCGCGGGCCCGCTTCAGGGCTCCGAGGTCAGACTGGCGTCGGCTCCGCCCGGACGGTCAGCGTCTGCACCAGTCCCGCGGCGAGCGGCGCGAGCCGGATCTCGACGCGCAGGCGACCACGCTCTCCGGGCAGCCACCATCGCAGGTGCGTCGGCGTGCTGGACTCCTCGGCGACGGGTGTCGCTCGCAGGTCGGCGCCGACCGCCTCGACCGCGGTGGCCAGCGCCGCACGTCGGCGGTCCCACGGCACGTCCATCGGGACGTTCGGCGTGCAGATCGTCGCGGCCCGTTCGTCGTCCCAGTCGGCCAGGAGGCCCTGCACGGCTGCCTGCGCCGCTCGCGTCTCCGGGGACACCGTGGTCGGTGGCACCCGCGTCCCGGCCGCATCCCCGGCGGACCGGACGTCCGCGAGGACGAGGTCGTGCGCCTGGGCGGCCGCTGCGGACACCTTCGCCTGCGTGGCGTTCTCGAAGGCGACGACACCGATGCCGGTCGACACCGACCACCGCATGTGTGCCGAGAACCCCGGGTAGCCGCCGGAGTGCGACACGATCGACCCGACGACGGGGTCGTGTTCGACGAACAGGCCGGAGCCGTACCCGGTCGCCCGCGTCGAACCCGGCAGGGCCTCGGCCGGGATCATCCGCATCGCCTGCTGCATCGCCCGGCGCTCGGCCGTCCCCAGCGGTCCGGCCTGGTCGCCGTCCGCGGCCGTGTCCGCTGCCGCAGGGTGTCCCGGGAACGGCGGCGCCGTGCCCTCGAACGCGGCGGCGAGCCAGGAGCCCCACCGAGCGAGGTCCCGGACGGTGGAGAACAGTCCACCGATGGGTGAGAACGCTCCCGGTCCCGGGGTCGTCAGGGCTTCCCACTCCGAGCCGTGCCGTCGGTACCCGGTGACCACGTGACCCCGGGCGTCCCGTGCGGCGAAGACGGTGTCGTCGAGTCCGAGGGGCCGGAGGACCCGATCGGTGGCGACGGCGGTGAACGGTGCTCCGGCGACGACGGCGACCACCCGGCCGAGCAGCGCGTACCCGAGGTTCGAGTAGGCGAAGCGCGTTCCCGGGACCGAGTCGAACAGCAGTCCGGCGCGCAGCACGTCGTCGAGGTCGTCGTCGGAGATGCTCTCCTGACGGTCGCCCCACGGGTCGTCGGTGGGGAAGCCCGCCGACATCGTCAGGAGCATCCGGACCGTGGGGACGGGGGAGTCCGCCGTGGGCAGGACGACGGAGCGGAACGCCGGCACGAAGTCGGTGACCGGGTCGTCGAGGGAGAGCAGCCCGTCCCCGACGAGACCGAGGAGCGTCGTCGCGGTGACGCTCTTCGTGCACGACGCGATCCGGTACACGGTGTCGGCGTCCGGCACCGTGCCGTCCCCGCGGTCACCGGCGCCACCGGAGGCGACGAGCCCGTCCCGGTCGAACACGCCCCAGACACTGCTCGGTGCGATGCCGTCCGCCACACGCTGCCGGTGCAGCGCGTCGACCACGTCGATCACCGCGGGCGACGGCCGGGTCATGCGCGCCGCATCTCGGCGTAGGCGTCCAGGGCACGCTGCCGTGTGGCCTTGAGGTCGACCATCGGCTCCGGGCGCTCCTCGTCGGCCGGCACCCAACGGCGGACGTACTCCCGGTGCGGGTCGAAGCGCTCGAGTTGCCGGTCCGGGTTGAACACGCGGAAGTACGGCGCGGCGTCGAAGCCGGAGCCCGCGACCCACTGCCAGTTCGCCGCGTTGTTGGCAGCGTCCGCATCGACGAGGGTGTCCCAGAACCACTGCTCGCCCGTGCGCCAGTCGACGAGCATGTTCTTCACGAGGAAGCTCGCCGTGGCCAGGCGGACCCGGTTGTGCATCGCGCCGGTGTGCCAGAGCTCCCGCATGCCGGCGTCCACCAGGTCGAAGCCCGTGGTGCCGTGCCGCCAGCGGTCGAGCTCTGCTTCCGAGGCGTCACGCCACGGGAACGCGTCGAACTCCCGCCGGACGTTGGTGCGCGCGATGTCGTCGCAGTGGAAGTACTCGTTCCAGTTGAACTCCCGCCACGCGAGCTGCCGGAGGAACTCGGGTGCGGCCCGGCGCTGGTCGGGCTCCAGCGTCTCGTGCATCCGGTGCCAGACCTGGTACGGGCTGATCTCGCCCCAGCGCAGGTGCGGGGACAGACTGCTCGTCGCGGCCTGCGCGGGTTCGTCCCGCTGGTCGTAGTCGGCGAGGGCCTCGTCGATGAACCGCTCGAGCCGGTCGGACGCGCCGTGTTCACCCGGGGTCCAGGAGTCCCGCATGCCGCCGGCCCAGTCCGGTGCCGTCGGCAGCAGAGCCCAGTCGTCGAGGGCGTCGGACGCCACGTCCGGCGGTGCCGTGATGGTGTCCGGCTCGGCCCACGGGTGCCGGGGTTCGGGCATCGCCTGTGCCGCACGCCAGAACGGGGTGAACACCTTGAACGGCTCGCCCTTGCCGCTGAGGACCGTCCAGGGTTCCCAGAGCAGGTTGGCTGCGGCGCTGTGCGCCTCGATGCCGCTGGCGATCAGGCCGGCCTTGATGCCCGCGTCGAGCTCTCGCTCCACCAGGCCGTACCGCCGGTTCCAGAACACGGCGTCCGCACCGGTCTCCGTCACGAGGGCGGGGACGACCTCGGCCGCCGGCCCGCGACGGAGCACGAGCCGCGAACCGTACTCGCGGAGGTCTGCATCGAGCGCGCTCAGGGACTGGTGGAGCCACCACCGTGCCGCGGCACCGAACGGGCGGATGCCGTCGCTCTGCTCGTCGAGCACGTAGACGACCGTCACCGGTCCGTCGCGGTCGGTGGCGGAGCGGAGCGCCGGGTTGTCCGCCAGTCGCAGGTCGTCGCGCAGCCAGACGACGGAGCCGCTCATGCCGGGCTCCCGACCGAGCGACGGGTCGTCGTGGTCGCCGCTGCGGCCACGCGGAGCTTCGTGCAGAGCTCGGTGAGCGTCCGGAGCTCGGCGTCGTCGAGCCCGGCGCCGACCTGCGCCGCGATGGTGGAGGCGTGCTGCACCGCGACCGCGCGGTACACGTCGAACCCGTGCGGCGTGAGGGCGACGATCACCCCGCGGGCGTCCGTCGGGTCCGGCTGCTTCTCGACGATGCCCTTCGCGGCGAGTCGGTCGACCAGACGGCTGACACTCGGCTGCGTGAGCAGGAGGTGACCGGTCAGGTCACGCATCCGGCAGCGACGGCCGGGCTGCGTCGACAGGTTGAAGCACACGTCGTACTCGTTGAAGGAGATCTCGGCCGACGGGAACTCGGTGTTGAGGTTCCGCATGACGGTGACCTGGGCGCGGAACAACGACTCCCATGCCGCGACCGCTGTGGCCTTCTCGCTGCGGTGATCGCTCACGGGTCTTTCCCTCCGTCTGGTGGACCACCACCCTACCGACGGGGTCGGACACAGAACGCGGGCCGGCCGTCCTGGTGGACGACCGGCCCGCTCCCTTGCACCAAGAGATTCCTGCAATCACATTCCACAGCCGATGCCACAGCAAACACCGTCTGCACGACCGACTGTATAACGGTGCGGTAACGCCGGGGAAGGGCGCCTCGCCGACGAATCCTGCGAGTTGTCCGATCGGCGCACGAGAGCAGGTTCAGAAGAGGTCGGGGGAGGGGGTGGAGGCGTAGCGGACCGAGACGTCGGCGTGGCGGTCGAACCGGTACCCGACGCCGCGGACCGTCCGGACGATCTCCTCGAAGGCGCCGAGCTTCGACCGGAGGCGCCGGACGTGCACGTCGATGGTGCGCTCGTTCGGGGTCTCGTCCTCGCCGTCGGACCACAGACCCTCGATGATGGCCGAGCGGTCCACCGTGCGGCCCTCGCGGAGGACCAGGAACTGCAGGAGCTCGAACTCCTTGAAGGTGAGCGGCGCCGCTTCGCCGTCGAGGACGACGCGCTTCCGGGAGATGTCGATGACGACCCCGGTCTCCTCCGGCTCGGGCTTCTCGGTCTGCTTGCGCGCCGCGACCGCCGAGCGGTCCTGCAGGGCCAGGCGGACCACGTCGACGTCACGCCCGCCGGAGCCCTCGGCAGCGACGGCGACCGCCGCGTACGTCTCGGCGGTCGGGACGAGCTGGGCGGTCAACGCCTTCAGTTGCTCGACGACGGCGGCCAGGGTCGTGCCGGCGGCAGCGGCCGCGGCCTCGTCGAGTCCGACGTAGAGGGCGAACCCGCGGGCCTCCGTGCCCTCCGGCAGCGCACGGTTGCGGGCCGGGGCGACGACCGGGCTGGTCGGGACGGCAGCGCGGTCGGTGACCGGACGGGCGGGCTGCGTCGGCAGGGCTGCGGGGCGACGGCCGCGGATCGGGGTGACGCTGCCGAGGTCGGTCGTGGTCGACGCGGCGCTGCGGAGATCGGGGGTGGTGCGGGGCTGGGCGATGGTGAGCGACATGGTGCGGTCTCCGGGTGGTGCGGGGGCCGAGCGGTGTGGTGGTGCTTCGGCCGGTGTCGAATGCGTCGGCCGGATCAGCCGTGGCCACGACGGCGGTCGCTGCGACAGCGTTCGCCGAGGCGTCCTGCGGTCCGTGGGGACCGGGGCGGATCCGGGGGAGCGGGGTCCGACCTCGTGACGGTGGTGCGCGTCGTCGACGGGGTCGTCACCGGGGGATCACACGCGCGCGACGGGGGTGGTGTCGCGGGGGATCCGGCTGGAACGGGTACCGATCAGGCACACATTCGACAACGCATGACCGCCGTGGTCGGCATCATGATGCCGACGGTCCCCGAGGCCTCGTGGAGGGCGCGAGTGGACACGGTTGCAGTCATGGCATGAGTATCGGCGGTATACCAACGCCGTGTCAACCGTCCGCGCGGACGGTGACGGTTGTGGACAGTCGCGGAGACGACGGACGGGAGGCCCCCACCGGTCCGGTGGGGGCCTCCCGTCGGTGGAGCAGTGCGGTGGCTACTCGGCCAGGCCGTAGAGGCGGTCGCCGGCGTCGCCGAGGCCGGGCACGATGTAGCCGTTCTCGTCGAGACGCTCGTCGAGCGCACCCAGGACGATGGTCACGTCACGGTCGCCGACGGCCTTCTCGAGCGCGGCGAGACCCTCGGGCGCGCCGAGGATGCAGACGCAGGTCACGTCGACGGCACCGCGCTCGAACAGGAAGTCGATCGCGGCGGCGAGTGTCCCACCGGTCGCGAGCATCGGGTCGAGCACGAAGCACTGCCGGTTCGACAGGTCGTCGGGCAGGCGCTCGGCGTACGTCTGCGGCTCGAAGGTGACCTCGTTCCGGGCCATGCCGAGGAACCCGACCTCGGCCGTGGGGACGAGCTTGACCATGCCCTCGAGCATGCCGAGGCCGGCGCGGAGGATCGGTACGACGAGCGGACGCGGCTTCGCGATCGCGACGCCCATCGTCTGCGCGACCGGGGTGGTGATCGGTGTGGCCGTCACCCGGACGTTGCGCGTGGCCTCGTACGCCAGGAGCGTGACGAGCTCCTCCGTCAGGGCCCGGAAGGTGGGGGAGGGAGTGGTCCGGTCGCGGAGCACCGAGAGCTTGTGGGTGATGAGCGGGTGGTCGGCGACGTGGACTCGCATAGGGTCGAGCGTACCGTGCCGCACCACTCCCGGCGGTCGCGGTCCCACCGCACGATCGGAGCACGCGTGGAGCACCCGGCGCACCGGCCCTTCGTCCCCGCGATGGAACGCGCCCTGGACGAGGCCCGCGCCTGTCTCACGACCGACGACGTCCCGGTCGGTGCCGTCGTCCTCGACGCGGACGGTGCGGTGGTCGCGGTCGGACGGAACGAGCGGGAGGCCCGCCAGGACCCGACCGCGCACGCCGAGGTCCTCGCGCTCCGCGCCGCCGCGGCGGTCACCGGTGACTGGCACCTGGCCGGGCACACCCTCGTCGTGACGCTCGAGCCGTGCCCGATGTGCGCGGGCGCGGCCCTCGCGGCGCGGGTGCCCCGGATCGTCTTCGGCGCCTGGGACCCGAAGGCCGGTGCGAGCGGCAGCGTCTACGACATCGCGCGGGACCGTCGGCTGCCGCACCGGGCCGAGGTGGTCGCCGGCGTGCTCGAGGACGAGTGCGCCGCGGTGCTCGACGCGTTCTTCGCCGAGCGGCGCTGAGCCCGCGTCGATGAGCGCCGTCAGTCGGCTGCGCGCAGGACGATCGCCTCGGTCGACGGGTGCGGGCCGTCTCGGCGGACGTCCGGCTCGATGTAGATGACCCGGGCGATCGGCACGGCTGCACGGACGCGCTGCTCCACCGTGTCGATGCCGGCGGCGACGTCACCGAGACGGCGGTCCCCGTCGACGGCGACCTTCATGCCGACCATCAGCTCCTCGGGCCCGAGGTAGAGGGTCTTGAGGTGGATGATCGAGTCGACCTCCGGGCCGTCGAGCACGGCCTGCTTGATGCGGGCGACGTCGCCGGGACCGGCACCCTCGCCGACCAGCAGGCTCTTCGTCTCGACGCCGAGCACGAGCGCCACGGCGATGAGCAGCACGGCGATGAGGACCGTGCCGATCGCGTCGAACACCCCGTTGCCGGTGAGGGCCGTCAGACCGACGCCGAACAGCGCGAAGACCAGGCCGATCAGGGCTGCGGTGTCCTCGAGCATGACGACCGGCAGTTCCGGGGCCTTGGCGCGGCGGACGAACTGGATCCAGGACTGTCCGCCCTTGTGCGGTGCGGCTTCCTTGAGGGCGGTCCGGAGCGAGAAGCCCTCGAGCCCGATCGCGATGACGAGCACCACCATCGGCAGCCACCAGTTCTCGAGCGGGTGCGGGTGGGCGAACTTCTCGATGCCCTCGTAGAGCGAGAACACCCCGCCCACCGAGAACAGCACGATCGAGACGACGAAGGCGTACACGTAGCGCTCACGGCCGTGGCCGAACGGGTGCTCCTCGTCCGCGGCCTTCTTCGCCTTCCGGCCGCCGAGCAGCAGGAGCAGCTGGTTCGCGGAGTCCGCGAGGGAGTGCACCCCTTCCGCGAGCATCGACGCGGATCCGCTGATCGCCGCGGCGATGAACTTCACGATCGCGATCCCGATGTTCGCACCGAGTGCGGCGAAGATCGCCTTCGTCCCTCCGGAAGCGCTCATGTGGCTGTCCGACCCCTTCTCTCACCGACCTGGACCACGATCCTAGGCTGCCGGTCCTCGCTAGGTTGGGGGCCATGACCATCGAACTGCCCCGCGTCGCCATGCTCGGCGTCGGTTCCATGTCCGGCGCGGTCCTGCAGGGCCTCCTGGCCGCCGGCGTGGCGCCCGACGCCGTCGTGGTGACCACCCGCTCGGAGTCCTCGGCCGACGCACACCGTGCCGCCGGGCTCGACGCCACCGCGACCGAGACCGATCCCGACGCCAACCGGGCAGCGGTCCGCGGCGCTGGGCTCGTCGTGCTCGGGGTGAAGCCCTTCGGCATCGTGGACCTGCTCGACGAGGTCGCAGCGGACCTCGCGCCCGACGCGGTCGTCGTCAGCGTCGCCGTCGGCGTGACCACGACCACGATGGAGGCCCACGTGCCCGCCGGTGTCCGGGTGGTGCGCGCGCTGCCGAACACCCCGATCGGCGTCGGCCTCGGGGTGACCGGCATCAGCGCCGGAGCGTCGGCGGACGTTGCCGCGACGGCGCTGGCCGCGCACGTGTTCGCCGTCTCGGGCGAGGTCATCGAGGTCCCCGAGTCGCAGCTGGACGCCCTGTCCGCGGTGTCCGGCTCCGGACCCGCCTACGTCTTCCTGCTCGTCGAGCAGTGGCAGCAGGCCGCCGAGGCGCTCGGGTTCACCCACGAGCAGGCGCGCACCATGGTGCAGGGCACCGTCCGGGGAGCCGTCGAGCTCCTCGCCCGCTCCGGCAGTGAGCCGGCGGACCTGCGCCGGGCGGTGACGAGCCCGAAGGGCACCACGGAGCGGGCGATCGCCGTGCTGCAGGACGCGGACCTGGCCGGGACGCTCGAACGCGCCGCCAGGGCCGCCGTCGCGCGCGCCGAGGAGCTGTCCCGGCTCTGACGGCGGGGCGGCCAGCCGACCGGGCTACTCGAGCGCGGCGAACCGTTCGAGGTCGGTCTCGGTGCCGGAGACGATGATGAGGTCGTCCTCGCCGATGACGCTGTCCGGGTTCGCCGGCACGAAGGCCTGCCCGGGCGGCTTGATCCCGAGCACCGTCAGGCCGAAGCGTGTGCGGATCACCGTCGTCGCCAGGTCCCGGCCGCGGACGGCTCGCGGCGGGAACATCTTGACCACGGCGAAGTCGTCGTCGAACTCGATGAAGTCGAGCATCCGGCCGGACACCAGGTGCGCCGTCCGCTCGCCGGCCTCGCGCTCCGGGTAGACCACGTGGTTCGCGCCGATGCGGCTGAGGATCGTGCCGTGCGACCGGCTGATCGCCTTCGCCCAGATCTGCGGCACCCCGAGGTCGACGAGGTTCGCCGTGATGAGCACGCTCGACTCGAGGTCCGAGCCGGTCCCGACGACGGCGATCGCGAAGTCCTGCGCGCCGATCTGCCTGAGCGCGTCCATGTCGGTCGCGTCCGCCTGCACGGCGTGGGTGACCCGGTCCGACCACTTCTGCACCAGGGCGGCGTCGGTGTCGACGACCAGGACGTCCCGGCCCTGACGCTCGAGCTGCCCGGCGGTGGCGGCGCCGAAGCGGCCGAGGCCGATGACCAGCACGGGCGCGTCGTGGCTGACAGGACCCTGCTGGTGGTGCGTGCGGTTTCGGTCAGCCAACGATCGGCCTCTCCTCGGGACGGCGGAACAGCTGCCGGCTCTGACTCGCTGCGAGCGCGGCGGCGATGGTCACTGTACCGACCCGCCCGAGGAACATCGTGGCGGCGAGCACGTACTTCCCGGAGTCCGGCAGGTCGCCGGACACCCCGGAGGACAGCCCGCACGTGGCGAACGCGGAGATCACCTCGAACAGGACCCGGTCGAGCGGCTCGTGTGTGATCTGCAGCAGCACGACGGTGGCGACCGCGACGATGGTGGCACCCCACAGGACGATCGCCACGGCGACGCGGAGGACGTCGCTGGGGATCCGGCGACCGAACACCTCCATGCTCTGCCGGCCACGGGCCTCCGCGACGGCCGCCAGGAAGAGCACCGCGAGCGTCGTGACCTTGATGCCGCCGGCCGTGGAGGCGGAGCCACCGCCGATGAACATGAGCATGTCCGTGACCAGGAGGCTCGACCCGTGCAGCTCGTCGAAGTCGACGAGCGAGAAGCCACCGGACCGGGTCATCGTCGACAGGAACAGCGCCTGGAAGGCCGTGCGCCCCGCACCCTCACGACCGAAGGTGGCGGGGTTCGAGGCCTCGAGTGCGATGTACGTGACGGCACCGCCGAGCAGCAGGATGCCGCTCGTCACCAGTGTCAGCTTCACGTGGATCGGCCAGCGCCTGGGGGAGCGCAGCTGCTTGGTCAGTGTGCGGATCACCGGGAAGCCGATCGAGCCGGCCACGACGCCGACCATGAGCAGGCTGAGGAACCAGTAGTCATGGGCGAACGGGTCGAGTCCGTCGGCGTTCGGGGCGAACCCGGTGTTCGTGAACGCCATCGCCGCGTAGTAGAACGAGTCGCCGACCGCCGACCAGAACGGGAGGCCGGTCACCAGGACGCTCGGCAGGAGCAGGAGGCCCAGGACGATCTCGATCGACAGGGTGCTCACCGCGACGGTGAGCAGCAGTGTGCCGACGTCACCGAGCCGCACCGCCTGTCCTTCCGGGACGGCGCCGTGGTGCGTCCGCAGCGGGTTCGAGTCACCGGCGGCGATGAGCTTCGCGCGGAGGCCCAGCCGCCGCGTGACGACCAGGCCGAGGATCGACGCGAAGGTGAGCACCCCGAGCGCACCGATCTGGGTCCCGATGACGACCAGGACCTTGCCGAACACCGACCAGTGCGTCGCCATGTCGACCGTCGCGAGCCCGGTGACGCAGACGACGCTGGCCGCGGTGAACAGGGCGTCGGAGAAGTGCGTCGTCGTGCCGTCCGCCGCGGCCATCGGCGTCATGAACAGCACCGTGAACAGGAAGATCAGCACGATGAAGACGAGGATCGCCAGGCGGGAGGGCGACGATCGGAGCGCGGTGGTGATCCGGCCGGGGCGTCGCCGGGCCGCCGCGGTGCCCAGGGCGGGGACCGGCTCGGTGCGGTCGAGCATCGTATGCCTCCGAGGACATGGGCGGGACAGAGCGTCATGGTACATCCGCACCGCGGCGGTTAGCCTCTCCCCCATGGCCGACATCTTCAGCGTCGTCGCGGACCCGACCCGGCGTGCACTGCTGGGCGAACTGCTCACCGCGTACGGGGCGGACGCGACCGGCGGCGAGCTCAGTGTCGGACAACTCGTGCTGCGGCTCGGCGTGACGCAGCCCACCGTGTCCAAGCACCTCCGGGTGCTCCGGGACATCGGGCTCGTCACCAGCCGCGAAGAGGGCCAGCACCGCTACTACCGCCTGGACCCGGAACCGCTGCTCGGCATCGAGGAGTGGGTGGTCCCGTTCACGAACGCGGTGGACGCCGACGGCACACCGGCGACGACGTCGTGGACGCTCGACGGCCAGCCGGTGTCCTTCCGTCGGAGCGGTCCGGCCGGCAAGGCGACCGTCGAGGTGGGCACCGAACTCGGCCGCGTGATGGCCGAGGCGTCGCACCGCGCGACCGTCGCGTTCACCGGCGCACAGCAGGGCTGGGAGCGTGTCGTCGACCGCAGCCGGCGCCGGTTCACGAAGCGGCCCGAGGACGACTGAGCAGCTGCTGGACAGCGAGGCTCACGCGCCTCTACAGTGTCCAGAGACCACACAGGTCACAACAAGCAAGCCACCCGAAGGCGGATCATGACCGGCAGTTTCGACGACGTGCGATTCCTCACCGTCGCGGAGGTCGCCGAGATGATGCGGGTCTCCAAGATGACCGTCTACCGCATGGTGCACGCCGGTGAGCTCCCCGCCATCCGGTTCGGTCGTTCCTTCCGGGTCCCCGAGTCGGCGGTCGCGGAACTCCTCCGCGGCGGCATCGCCGACGTCGGCTGACCCCGACCCCTCCGCCCCGGGCGTCCATCGTCCGTCCCGGCGCCGTTCGACATCGCGACAGCCCTCCGGTAGACTCGGGCAGGTTGATTTTCCGCGGCTTCATCGGCCCGGTGTCCGTACATCACCATCAGTCCGAGCGAGGTCCACATGGGTTCTGTCATCAAGAAGCGTCGCAAGCGCATGGCGAAGAAGAAGCACCGCAAGCTCCTTCGCAAGACGCGTCACCAGCGTCGCAACAAGAAGTAAGTCGCAAGACTTGCCGCAGAAGCCCCGGTTCGCCGGGGCTTTCGCATTTCCCGGGCCCGGTCGTCGCCGGCCGGACCGGCCTCGATGCCTGCCGTTCCGCGGATGCCGGGCTGCTCGGCAGCCGGAGGTCCCGCCGGACTACCCTGGTGCCATGCCCGCTGTGACGCTCCTGACCAAGCCCGGATGCCACCTCTGTGACGACGCGCGACCCGTCGTGGAACAGGTCGTGTCCGCCCACCCCGGCACGACCCTCCAGGAGCGGTCGATCCTCGATGACGACGCACTCCGGGAGGAGTACGCGGAGGACATCCCCGTCGTGCTCGTCGACGGCCGCGTGCACAGCAACTGGCACGTCGACGCCGAGCGACTCGCCCGGGCGATCGAACTCGCGGGGGCCCACGCATGATCCGTCACGTCGTCTCCTGGACCCTGCGTGAGGACCTGGACCGTGCGGTGGCCGTCGCACGAGTCCGTGAGCTGCTGACCGGTCTGGTCGGCGTCATCGGGTCGATCCGGTCGCTCGAGGTCGTCGAGAACGTCGCCTACCCGGGGAAGAACCAGGACCTGGCGGTCGTCGCGACGTTCGACGACCTCGCCGGGCTCGACGAGTACCAGTTCCACCCCGAGCACCAGGCCGCCGCTGCCGAGATCCGGGCGATGGTGACGAGTCGCGCGGCCATCGACTGGCAGGACTGACTCCGGCCCTGACGGTTCGGCGCCGACGCCCCCGCGCCGACGCCCCCGCGCGGTGCGCCGTGGCACCGCACAACGGAAACCGGCTCGAACCACGGATGTCCGTGGTTCGAGCCGGTTCCTGTTGTGCAAAGGCGGTTCGCGCCGCCGGAGTGCCTAGGGCGTGAGACGGGTCGGGCCGCGGAACAGGTAGGTGACCTCGCGGATGGACGGCTCGCCGAGCATGAGCATCAGCACACGGGCCAGACCCATGCCGAAGCCACCGTGCGGCGGGACGCCGTAGCGGAAGAAGTCGAGGTACCAGCCGAGCTCGGCGGGGTCCAGGCCCTTCTCCTCCGCCTGGGCGGTGAGGACGTCGACCCGGTGCTCACGCTGGGCGCCCGTCGAGATCTCGGCGCCGTTGAACAGCAGGTCGTAGCTGTTCGTGAGCGTCGGGTCGTCGGCGTGACGCATGTGGTAGTACGGGCGGATCGAGGCGTCGTAGTCGGTGACGAAGACGAACTCCGAGCCGTGGTGCTCCTTCGCCCAGGCCGACACGCGACGCTCGCCCTCGGGGTCCAGGTCGCCGTCGGCGCGGACGACCTCGTAGCCGCTGTCGGCGACGATCTCCCGGGCCTCGGCCAGGGTGACGCGGGGGAACGGCGTGGACGGGACCTGCAGCTCGAAGCCGAAGACCTCTTGGATGGCGTCGCCGTACTTCTCCTTGACGGCGGTGATGCCGGCCACCAGGACCTCTTCGTGCATCGCCATGACGTCCTCGTGGGACTCGATCCACGAGAACTCGGCGTCGACGCTGGTGAACTCGGTCGCGTGCCGGGAGGTGAAGGACGGGTCCGCGCGGAAGGCGTCCGCGATCTCGAACACGGCACCGAAGCCGGCGGGCTGCGCCATCTGCTTGAAGTTCTGCGGCGACTGCGCCAGGTACGCGGTGGTCTCGAAGTACTCGAGCTGGAAGAGCTCGGCGCGGGACTCCGACGCCGACGCCATCAGCTTCGGCGTGTGGATCTCGATGTAGTCGCGCTCGACCCAGTACGTGCGGAACGCGTGCTCCAGCGTGGTCTGGATGCGGAAGATCAGGTTCTGCTTGCGGTTGCGCAGGTCGAGGAAGCGCCAGTCGAGGCGCTTGTCGAGCGAGGAGTCGTCGGCGATCGGCGTCTCCGGGATCGCGGCGCTCACCACGGTCAGGGTGCCGACCTTGACCTCGAGCCCGCCGAGCTTGACGCGCTCGTCGTGCTTGAGGGTGCCCGTCACGTGGATGAACGACCCGTGCGCCAGGCCCGAGACGGACTCGGTCGTGGCGAGGGCCGCGGCGGAGGTGTCGTCCCCCTCGACGGCTTCACGGGTGGCGGGGTTGACCAGCTGGACGGCGCCGCTCTCGTCGCGGAGGACGACGAACTGCACCTTCTTCTGATCGCGGACGGTCTCGACCCATCCGGCCACGGAGACGGGGCCGTCGGGGAGGCTTGCGAGGTCGGCGATGCGGGTGCGTTCGATCACGGTCGTCGAGTCTACCGGCCGGGCGCGCCCGTGCGGTGACGGGGAGTGCTGCGGTTCGTCGGTGCCCTCTCCTGCACAGCGGGACGGGTCGCAGCACTCATCCACAAGGACGGACGGGAGGCCCGTCCCGGCTCCGCCAGGCTCCTACCGTCGTCGTCGTGGCCAGGTCGCGGAACGACACGGGGAGGGACCCATGACGGAGGGTCCCGGGTGCTGCGGCCTGGCCACCTCGCACCGGCAGCAGTAGCCGACGGGACGGATCAGACCGAGGAGCGCAGGTCAGACCGAGGAGCGCAGTTCAGACCGAGGAGCGCAGTCGTCCGAGGGTGCCGATGAACTCCTCGGCCATCGCGGCCCGCTCCAGCAACCTGGCGTGCCGGGCTCGGGCGTCGGCCAGGAACTCGTCGAGCCGTGCTGCCAGTGCCGGTGCCTCGGTGGGGTCCGCCGTGGCCAGTCCGTCGACCACCCTGAGCAGTCCGGCCATCTCGTCGAGCGTGAACCCGAGGGGCTTCATGCGGCGGATGACGAGCAGGCGCTCGAGGTCCCCGGCGGTGTACACCCGGAACCCGCCGGACGTCCGACCGCTCGGCACCAGGAGCCCGACCTCGTCGTAGTGCCGGATCGACCGGAGCGACATCCCGGTGCGCTCGGCGAGTTCGCCGATGTGCATGGTGGCGGGGACGTCCGTGGCGGTCATGTCGGACATCGTGGCAGAGCGGATCGAGAGCGTGGTCGTCGCGCCAACCCTCACGTGGCGGTAGAGTCGCCGCCGATGTCGATGACCAGCACCGTCCCCGGCGCGACGAGCGTCCTGTCCGCCCTGCGTTCGCCGCGCCTCCTGACCCGCGAGGTCCTGGCCGGGATCGTCACCGCGCTCGCCCTCATCCCCGAGGCGATCTCGTTCTCGGTCGTCGCGGGTGTCGATCCGGCCGTCGGGCTCTTCTCGAGCGTGGTCTTCGCGATCGTCATCTCGATCGTGGGTGGGCGTCCGGCGATGATCTCCGCCGCCGCGGGGTCCGTCGCGCTCGTCATCGCCCCGCTCGTGCGCGACCACGGCGTCGCCTACCTGGTCCCGACGATCGTGCTCGGCGGCGTCTTCCAGCTCGTGCTCGGGTTCCTCGGGGTCGCCCGGCTGATGCGCTTCATCCCGCGGAGCGTGAACGTCGCCTTCGTGAACGCGCTCGCGATCCTGATCTTCACCGCGCAGCTGCCCAACCTGTTCGGTGACGACGTCCCGTTCGTCGTCTGGCCGCTGACCGCGCTCGGGATCGGGCTCATCATCGGTGTCCCGTTCCTCACCAGGGCTGTCCCGGCACCGCTCATCGCCGTGGTCGTGATCACCGGCATCACGATCCTGTTCGGTGTCGCGGTCCCGACCGTCGGTGACGAGGGCGCGCTGCCGACCGCGCTGCCCGGGTTCAACGGTGTGACGGTGCCGTTCACGCTCGACACCCTGCGGCTCATCGCGCCGTACGCGTTCGGTGTCGCGATCGTCGGGCTCATCGAGACCCTGCTCACCGCCCAGCTGGTCGACGCCGTCACCGAGACCCGGTCGAGCGCCTGGCGGGAGTCGTGGGGCCAGGGCATCGCGAACATCGCCTCGGCCTTCTTCGGCGGCACCGGCGGGTGCGCGATGATCGGCCAGACCGTCGTCAACGTGAAGACCGCCGGTGCCCGGACGCGCGTGTCGACCTTCACCGCGGGGGCCGCGATCCTGGTGCTCACGATCGTGCTGCACGACGTGGTCGCCGAGATCCCGATGGCCGCGCTGACCGCCGTCATGCTCATGGTCTGCGTCGCGACCTTCGACTGGCACAGCATCCGGCCCCGCACGCTCCGCCGGATGCCCCTGGGGGAGACCGCCGTGATGGTCATCACCGTGCTGGTGGTCCTGGCGACGAACAACCTGGCGACCGGGGTCCTGGCCGGTGTCGTCGTCGCCGCGCTCGTCTTCGCCCGCCGGGTCGCGCACGTGGTCGAGGTCGTCCGCGAGCCCGTCGACGAGAACACGGTCCGCTACCGGGTCCGCGGTGCCCTGTTCTTCGCGTCGTCGAACGACCTGGTCACCCGGTTCTCGTACGCCGAGGACCCCGAACACGTGGTCATCGACATGACCGACGCGCACGTCTTCGACGCCAGCACCGTGGCCGCCCTCGACGGGGTCGAGCAGCGGTTCGCCAAGCACGGTTCGAGCGTCGAGGTCGTCAACCTGGACACCGCGTCGATCGCCCTGCACGGACGGCTCTCCGGCCACCTCGGGTGACGGCCCGCTGAACGGTTGCGCAGCCGTGGATCTGCTGTGCGGCGGGTGGGTGAGCCGGACCGACCTACACTGGAACCCATGCCCGCGAACACGATCCACCTCGTGCGCCACGGCGAGGTCCACAACCCCGACCGTGTGCTCTACGGGCGGCTCCCGGGCTTCGGTCTGAGCGAGCTCGGCACCCGGATGGCCGGGGCGTCCGCCGCCGCCTGGAAGGACGCCGGGGTCGACGTCCGCGCGATCGTCGCCTCGCCGCTGCAGCGCACGCAGGAGTCCGCCGCTCCATGGGCAGCCGCGTACGGCCTGGACGTCCGTCTCGACGAACGCCTGATCGAGCCGACGAACCGGTACGAGGGTCAGCCCCCCGGGTTCACCAAGCGCTCCGTCCGCCGCCCGGCGGAGTGGCCGTGGATCGCGAACCCCTGGCGACCGAGCTGGGGGGAGGCGTACGAGTCGATCGCGAACCGCATGCTCGCCGCCGTCGCCACCGCGTGGGAGAGCGTCGACAGCGGGGACGTCGTCCTCGTCAGCCACCAACTGCCGATCTGGATGGTGCACCGACGCCTGGCGGGGGAACCGCTCTGGCACGACCCGCGCAAGCGCCGCTGCGACCTGTCCAGCATCACGAGCCTCCAGCGGGTACCCGACACCGCCGCCGGTCGTTTCACCGAGGTCGGGTACGCGGACCCGGCGGCCGACCTCCGCGGGTCAGCCGTCGACGAAGGAGCAGTGTGACCCGCACAACCCGATCGAGCCGTGTCCGCACCGCACGTCTCCGGACCACCGGGGCCGCCGCGATCGCCCTCGCCGCCGCACTCGTGCTGGTCGGGTGCACCTCGGCCGACGGTTCACTCGCCCAGCAGTACGGCAAGGGCAGCACCCAGAACTACATCTCCGGCACCGGAGCGGTCACCGAGGTCGCGGTCGACAAGCGGACCGACCCGATCGACTTCACCGCGAAGTCGATGGACGGTGACGAACTCTCGGCGAAGGCCATGCGCGGCGACGTCGTGGTCATCAACTTCTGGTACGCCGGCTGCCCGCCCTGCCGCGCCGAAGCCGGGCACCTCAACACGGTCCAGGACGAGTTCGCCGACGACGACGTCCACTTCATCGGCGTCAACGTCCGCGACGAGGCCGGCACCGCGAAGGCGTTCGAGCGGAAGTTCGGCGTCCACTACCCGACCGTGCTCGACGCCCGCACCGGCACCATGCAGCTCGCGCTCTCCGGTGAGATCGCCCCGAACGCCGTGCCGACCACGATCGTCCTCGACAAGCAGGGACGGGTCGCGGCCCGCGTGCTCGGAGCCGTCGACGGGCCGAGCATCCTGAAGACCCTGGTGGACGACGAGCTCACCGGCAAGGCGTCCTGACCCGTGTCCAGCGGGAACCCCTTCGCCGACGCCATCTTCAGCGGGCAGCTCCTCATCGGCCTGCCGGTGGCGGCGCTCGCCGGGCTGGTGTCCTTCCTGTCGCCGTGCGTCCTGCCGCTCGTGCCGGGCTACCTCGGCTACGTCAGCGGCATCGCGGACGGCACCCGCCACTCCCGGGGACGGGTGCTGCTCGGCGTGCTCCTCTTCGTGCTCGGGTTCACGGTCGTCTTCGTCCTCGGGTCCGCGGCCGCCGGCGCCGTCGGCTTCTGGCTGGTGCGCTGGCGTGACCTCATCGTCCAGCTCATGGGCATCGTCGTGATCGCGATGGGCCTGGTGTTCATCGGCCGGTTCACGTTCCTGCAGCGCACCGTCAAGACGAACTTCACCCCCCGCACCGGCCTGCTCGGCGCACCGCTGCTCGGCATCGTCTTCGCACTCGGGTGGACGCCCTGCATCGGCCCGACCCTGGCGGCCATCAACCTCATCAGCTTCCAGTCCGGCAGCGCCTGGCAGGGCGTCGTGCTCGGCATCGCGTACTGCATCGGACTCGGCGTCCCGTTCCTGCTCGTCGCCCTCGGCGCCGGCTGGGCCTCGGGCGCGATCGGTGTCGTCAAGCGGCACATGCGCACCGTCAACATCATCGGAGGAGCGATCCTGATCGTCATCGGTCTGCTCATGGTCACCGGCATCTGGTCGGCCGTCATGTCGAGCGTCGGGGCGGTGATCCAGAGCTATGTCCCCGCGGTCTGACCTCGGCGAAGACGGCCGGACGGACGCCGGCACCACCGGTGCCGACAGGTCGTCCGACCCGCAGCGCCCGTCCGACCACGTCGACGGCACGCCCGTCGTGGCCGGCGACGCCGACGGCATCACGCAGCCGAAGCTCGGTCTGGTCGGTTCCCTCCGGTTCGCCTGGCGGCAGCTGACGAGCATGCGGACGGCGCTCTTCCTGCTCATGCTCCTCGCCCTCGCGGCGATCCCGGGTTCCCTCGTGCCGCAGACCCAGGCGGACCCCAACGGCGTCGTGCAGTACAAGAACAGCCACCCGCAGCTGTCCCCGGTGCTCGAGAAACTGCAGGTCTTCGACACCTACACCTCGGTGTGGTTCTCGGCGATCTACCTGCTCCTCTTCATCTCGCTCATCGGCTGCATCGTGCCGCGCACCCGGCACCACTGGCAGGCGCTCCGCACCCGGCCGCCGAGGACCCCGGCGCGACTCGGCCGCCTGGCCGGCTACCGGTCCGTGACGATCAGTCCCGAGACCGTCGGCGGCGCTGCGGGCGCGACCACGGGCCTCCCGTCCGTCGACCACGCGGTCACGACGGCCATGACGCAGCTGCGGAAGTCGGGTTACCGCGTCGAGCGGTTCGGTGACTCGGTCAGCGCCGAACGCGGGTACCTCCGCGAGACCGGCAACCTGGTGTTCCACGCGGCGCTCGTCGGCGTGCTGCTCGCGGTCGGCCTGGGCGGCGGGTTCAGCTACACCGGGCAGCGGCTCCTGGTCGAGGGACAGACGTTCACCAACGTCCTCGGCTCGTACGACTCGTTCAACCCCGGACGGTGGTTCTCGCAGTCGGACCTCAAGGGCTACAACCTGACCCTCGACCGGTTCACGACGAAGTACGAGGAGACGAACCTCGACGCCCTCGGCCAGGCGACCGACTACTCGGCGACCGTCACGGCGCGCACGAAGGACGGCACCGCGAAGACGAGCCGCCTCGGCGTGAACGAGCCGCTGGCGATCGGCGGGACGAACGTCTACCTGCTCGGCAACGGGTACGCGATGCAGGTCACCGTCCGCGACGGCAAGGGCAACGTGGCGTTCCAGGACGTCGTGCCGTTCCTGCCCGAGGACGGGAACTACACCTCCACCGGTGTCATCAAGGTGCCGGACGCGTCGCCGGACCAGCTCGGCATGATCGGGTTCTTCTACCCGACCGCCGTGCAGCAGACCAGCGGCACCAACGCCGGCGCCTTCACCTCGAACTACCCGGACGTCAAGAACCCGATGCTGTCGTTGCAGGTGTACACCGGCGACCTCGGCCTCGACGACGGCGTGCCGCAGAGCGTCTACCAGCTCTCGACGAAGGGCCTGCAGCAGATCGCGGGCCGGCAGTCCGACACGGCGAGCATCGCGATGAAGCCCGGGCAGACGAAGCAACTGCCGGACGGCGCCGGTTCGATCACGTTCGACGGGGTCAAGCGGTACGTGTCCCTCGACGTACACCACGACCCGTCGCAGCTCTGGGTCGCGTTCTTCGCGATCCTGTCGGTCCTCGGCCTGCTCACCTCGCTGTTCGTCCCGCGCCGTCGCGTGTGGGTCAAGGCGGTGCGCCGGACCGGGGCCGAGGACGGCGGGTTCGACCTCGAGTACGCCGGGCTCGCCCGCGGCGAGGACCCCAACCTCGAACGCGCGGTCGCGGACATCGCCCAGAAGCACATGTCGGACCTCGGCGTTAGGATCAGCAAGTGAACACGACGACCCTTGCGACCTACTCGGTCGTGCTGACGTACTCCGCGATGGCGGTCTACGTCATCGCGTTCATCTCCTTTGCGCTCGACATGGCGAAGCGTGCCGGCGACGTCGGGCTCGAGACCACGCGCGGCGGTTCGTCCTCGGACCGCGACGACGCGACGGCCACCACGGTCGCGACCGTCCAGGGCGGCACCGTCGTCCTCGAACGTGTCCAGCAGAGGCGTGACGACGTCGGCGGGGGCCGTGGCCAGCGTGGCTCGAAGTTCGAGCGTGTCGGCATGGCCATGACGATCCTGGCCCTCGTCGTGCACATCGGCGCGATCGTGCTCCGTGGCATCGCGGCCGACCGTGTGCCGTGGGGCAACATGTTCGAGTTCTCGCTGACGGGCACGGGCCTGATCATCGCCGTGTTCCTGCTCGTGCAGTTCTGGCAGGACCTCAAGTTCCTCGGGGTGTTCATCACCGGTCTGGTGATCATCCTGCTCGGCATCGCGACCGTGAACTACTACGTTCCGGTGCGCCCGCTGGTGCCCGCGCTCGAGTCCTACTGGCTCGTCATCCACGTCTTCGTCGCCATCGCCGGCACCGGGTTCTTCGCCCTCGGCGCGGGCCTCGCGGTGTCCCAGCTGGTCCAGACGTACCGCCAGGGCCGTCCGGTCTCGCGCGGTCTCCGCTTCATGGAGACGCTGCCCGACGCCGACCGGCTCGAGGTGCTCAGCTACCGGGTGATCCTCGTCGGCTTCGTGCTCTGGACCTTCACGCTCATCGCCGGTGCCATCTGGGCCGAGCGGGCCTGGGGTCGCTACTGGGGGTGGGACACGAAGGAGGTCTGGACGTTCATCATCTGGGTCCTCTACGCCGGCTACATCCACGCCCGGGCGACCCGCGGCTGGCGTGGCGCCCGGTCGTCGTGGCTCGCGCTCATCGGCTTCGCCGCTGTGATGTTCAACTTCTCGGTGGTCAACGTCTTCTTCAAGGGGCTGCACAGCTACTCCGGTCTGTGACCGGACGGCCCGGCTCGGCAGACGGGCCGCAGACGGACGGGAGGCTCGACACCAGCTGGTGTCGGGCCTCCCGTCCGTCTGTGCCGCGGACCTACGGCCGACCCACGAGCAGCGCGTGCACCCGCCGGAGCCGCGCCAGCCACCACCCGGTCCGCTCGGGGGAGGCCGCCCACCGGTCGAGGAGGTCGGGGTCCGGCTCGATCCGGTGCACGGCGATGCGGCCCCCGACCGGCAGCAGCGGCTCGGCGGTGAGGTCTCCGGTGAACATCGCCGCGGTGCCCAGTCCGGCCGCGTAGCCGGGTGCCATCGCCCGCGACGCCAGGAACGCCCCCATGCCCAGGCCGATCGACGTGTCGATCGCGCTGGAGACCACGCAGGGCAGTCCGGCCTCGGCCATCACGGCCTGGGCCGCGGTGATCCCGCCGAGGGGCTGCGCCTTGACGATCAGTACGTCCGCGGCGCCGGCACGGGCGACGGCGAGCGGGTCGGACGCCTTCCGGACGCTCTCGTCCGCGGCGATCCGGACTCCGAGACCGGCGACCCGGGTGCGCAGCGCGGCGAGGTCCGCGACGGTGGCGACGGGCTGCTCGGCGTACTGCAGTCGGAACGGTGCCAGCTGCTCGAGGGCGGTGGTCGCCTGGTCGAGCGACCACAGGCCGTTCGCGTCGACCCGGACGTCGGCGTCATCGCCCATCACGCGGCGGACCGCGGCGACCCGGGCGACGTCGTCCTCGATGGTCGTGCCGGGTTCGGCGACCTTCACCTTCGCGGTGGTGCAGCCGGGGTAGCGACGGAGCAGGTCCGCGACGTCCGCTGCGGCGATCGCGGGCACCGTGGCGTTGACGGGGACGCTGTCGGCGCCGGGTTCGTGCCGGGTCCAGCCGAAGTCGACCGCGGCGCGGAGCCAGGCGGCCGACTCGGTGTCGTCGTACTCGACGAAGGGGGAGAACTCGGTCCAGCCCGCGGGTCCGCGGAACACGAGCGCCTCGCGGACGGTGATGCCGCGGAACCGGACCCGCATCGGCAGGGCGACGACCCGGGCTGTGGCGAGCAGGTCGCGGAGCTCGGGCACGTCGGCGGGGACGGACGGGTGCGGCGGGGTCACATCGGGCACCCGGCCATCTTCGCAGGAGCGTCCAGGGCGCCTCACGGTTCCTCCGAGGGGACCGCCAGGGCAGCGCACTAGCATCGCTGCGGTCGACCACCGGTCGGCGGTGCCGGCGCCGATCAGGATCGCCGGTCGGGACGGACGAGGAGGCTCGGTGGCGACGGACGAGTTCGCGCGGCTGATGCGTCAGGGCACCGTCGACGTCACCCGGCAGCCCGCAGCTCGGGGTCGGAAGAACCCGATCACCGGCAAGATCGCCCTCGGCCTCGCGGTGGTCGGCGCCGCGGTGGACGCGAGCGCCTTCGCGGTGTTCGTGGGCGGTGACACGACCTTCGCGTTCGGCATCTGCTTCGTCGTGGTGTTCCTCACCCTGGTCGCCGCGGTCCTGGGCTTCATCGCCGCGGTCGGCTCGTTCGGCCGCTGGTACGGCGTCATCGGCGTGGTCCTGGCGTTCTTCGCCAACCCGGTGATCCTCATCGTCCTGCTCGTCATCGTCGCTCCCGAGATGCTCTCCGGGATGGGCGGCGACTAGACAGCCCGCACGCGACGGCCCGGGCAGGAGCCCAGCGGTAGGTTCGGAGCATGCCCTCTGCCGTCTCCGACCTGTTCGACCCCGACGTCTGGACCACCGCTCCGATCGCCGAGCGGTTCACCGACATCACGTACCACAAGCACGTCTCCGGCGGCATGGTGCGCGTCGCCTTCGACCGCCCCGAGGTGCGCAACGCCTTCCGTCCGCGGACCGTCGACGAGCTGTACCGCGCCCTCGACGACGCCCGCCAGGACCCGCGCGTCGGGGTCGTGCTGCTGACCGGCAACGGCCCCAGCCCGAAGGACGGCGGTTGGGCGTTCTGCTCCGGCGGCGACCAGCGGATCCGGGGCCGGAGCGGCTACCAGTACGTCGGCGACGAGGGTGCTCCGCCCGAGGGCGTCGATCCCGCTGCCGCGCAGGCCTCGATGGGACGGCTGCACATCCTCGAGGTCCAGCGGCTGATCCGGATGATGCCGAAGGTCGTCATCGCGGTCGTGCCCGGCTGGGCCGCGGGCGGTGGTCACTCCCTCCACGCGATCTGCGACCTGACGATCGCCAGCGCCGAGCACGGCAGGTTCAAGCAGACGGACGCCGACGTCGGGTCGTTCGACGGCGGCTACGGCAGCGCCTACTACGCGAAGCAGATCGGCCAGAAGCTCGCGCGCGAGGTCTTCTTCCTCGCCGAGGAGTACTCCGCCCAGCGCGCCTACGAGATGGGTGCCGTCAACCGGGTGGTGCCGCACGAGGACCTGGAGCGCGAGGCCATCCGCTGGGGCGAGACGATCCTCGGCAAGTCCCCGACGGCGATCCGGATGCTCAAGTACGCCTTCAACGCCGTCGACGACGGCATGGTCGGTCAGCAGGTGTTCGCCGGTGAGGCCACGCGCCTCGCCTACGGCACCGACGAGGCCGTCGAGGGCCGCGACTCGTTCCTCGAGAAGCGCTCGCCCGACTGGACCGCGTTCCCCTGGCACTACTGATGGCCCGTCCGCTCGTCGCGCTGGGTGCGTCCGACCCGACGGCGGTGCTGCGCGGACTGGAGGCGGCACTCGCCGGCGGCCCCGCACTGCTCCCGGTCGCCGAGGGGGCTCCGGCGCTGCCGACACCGCCACCGGCCGCCGTCCCGCAGCGGGTCGCCCTGGTCGTCGAGACGAGCGGCTCCACCGGGACCGGCAAGCGCGTCGCCCTCTCCTCGGACGCGCTGCTCGCGGGCGCTGCTGCCGCGGACGCCGCCCTCGGCGGCCCGGGCGTCTGGGTCCTCGCGCTGCCGACGCACTACATCGCCGGGCTCAACGTCCTGACGCGGTCGATCGCCGCGGGGACGACTCCCGTCGTGCTGCCGTCCGGGCACTTCGACGCGGGGGTGTTCGCCGACGCGGCCGACCGGCTCGTCGTCGGACCCGCGGCACCTCGGCGGTACACGTCGCTGGTGCCGGTGCAGCTCGCCCGGGTCCTCGACGACCCGCGGGCGACGGCGGCGCTCAGCCGGTTCGACGCGGTCCTGGTGGGCGGTCAGGCGACGCCGACGGCCCTGCGGGAGCGTGCCCGTGCCGCCGGCATCCGCGTGGTGACGACCTACGGCGCGAGCGAGACCAGCGGCGGCTGCGTGTACGACGGCGCGCCGCTGGGCACGGTCCACGCCGAGCTCGTCGACGGGGAACTGCAGCTGACCGGGCCGATGCTCGCCGAGGGGTACCTCGACGACCCGGCGCGGACGGCAGCGACCTTCACCGAACGCGACGGGCACCGCTGGTACCGCACCGGTGACGCCGCGACGATCGTCGACGGTCGGATACGGGTCACCGGTCGTCTCGACGACGTCGTCATCTCCGGGGGTGAGAAGGTGCCGCTCGGCGCGGTCGAGCGCATCGTGCGGGAGCTCCCCGGACAGCACGGTGCCGTCGTCACCCGGCGGACGTCGGGGGAGTGGGGCGAGGTGCCGGTCGTCGTGACCGAGCAGCCCGTCGACCTCCAGCTCGTCCGCTCCCGCGTCGGGGACGCCCTCGGACGGGCGGCCCGACCGGGCGAGGTGATCGTCGTGGACCGGATGCCGATGCTGGCGTCCGGCAAACCCGACCGGCGCGCGGTGCGGACGCTGGCCGACCCGCAGGGGTGAAACGGGACTCCCGGCCCTGACACCCACCCGGCGGCCGGCCCGCGCGGGCGGCACGTCACACGCCGGTACGATTGGCGGTCGTGGCACGAGCGAAGAACACGACACGTCCGAAGGGCCGGTCCGGCAACCCGGCGAAGGCCGCTGCCCCGCAGCGCACTGCCCGGCGGGCGACGGCGCGCGACTGGATCGGCGGGGCGCGTCTGCGGACCCTGACCCTCGGCGTCGTGCCCGTGGTGCTCGGCACCGCAGTGGCCTACGTCGACAGCAAGGCGACCGGTGACTTCGGCGCCTTCCTCGGTACGGACGCACACCTGGCGATCGCCCTGCTCGCGCTCGCCGTCGCGCTGTTCCTGCAGATCGGCGTGAACTACAGCAACGACTACTCCGACGGGGTGCGCGGCACGGACGAGTTCCGCGTCGGCCCCGCCCGGCTGACCGGAGCGGGCCTGGCGAAGCCCCACACCGTGCTCGCCGTCGCGCTGGCGTTCTTCGGGCTCGCCGCGGTCGCCGGCATCGTCATCGTGGCGCTCACCCAGCTCTGGTGGCTCCTGCTCGTGGGCGCGGCCGCGATCGTCGCCGCCTGGTTCTACACCGGCGGCAAGAAGCCCTACGGGTACAACGCCCTGGGCGAGGTCTTCGTCTTCGTGTTCTTCGGACTCGTCGCGGTCCTCGGCACCCAGTACGTGTTGATCGGGCAGGCGACCCTCAGCGGCTGGGCAGCGGCCGTGGCTGCCGGCCTGTTCGCGTGCGCGGTGCTCATGGTGAACAACATCCGCGACATCGACGAGGACACCGCGGCCGGCAAGCGCACGCTCGCCGTCGTGGTCGGCGGGCCGGTGGCGCGGGTGCTCTTCGCGCTCTTCCTGCTGCTGCCCTACGTCGTGCTGGTCTGGTTCGTGCTGCTGTACTTCCGGTCCGGCTTCACGTACTTCTCGCTGCTGCTCGCGTTGCCGGCGCTGGTGATCGGGGTGACGTCGCGGAAGCCGCGCGAACTCATCACGGCCCTGCAGCTGTCGTCGTTCTCGGCGCTGGTGTACGGCGTGGTCCTCGGCATCACGCTCGCCGTCCAGCCGTAGCTGCGCGCGAGCGCTGTCGGCCGGCCACCGTCGGACGGGAACCGTCGGCCGGGCGCTGTCGGTCAGGCCTCGTCGGGGTGCTTCCGGAGCGTGACGTCGGTGTCGGTCGCGTCGGCGGTGTCGACGAAGTCGTCCTCGAAGTCACTGTCCGCATCGCGCTCGGGACGGGCACGGCGCTCGGCGATGGTGGTCGTCACGGCCCCGCGCAACCCCGGGAGCGCGATGTACGAGACGAGCAGGCCGATGAGCGCCCCCCCGATCGCCGCCCAGTACCAGGGCAGCCCGATCACGAGCAGCACGACGAGTGCCACGACGAAGATGCCGAGCCGAGCCAGGGTGTAGACGAGCCACGCTTTCACCCTGCAAGTGTACGGACGCCGGTCTCCACGGCGGCCGGACGAAGGCCAGGACGGTCACAGCCTCCCGACCTAGACTTCGAAGATGGTCAGGTTGTGGCTCGTCATCGTCGTCGCCGCCGTGGCGTTCACGGTGTTCGCCCTGATCGACTGCGCCACCATGCCGCGGACCCGCGTCCGGTCCCTGCGCAAGGGCATCTGGGTCCTGTTGGTCGTCGTGCTGCCCGTCCTCGGCGGCGTGCTGTGGTTCCTGCTCGGCCGGACCCCGGCCGTGGCTCAGCGAGGCAACGGCGGCGGTGGTGCCGGGTACCGTGGTCCCGAAGACGACCCCGACTTCCTCGGTGGCACGAAGCCTCCCGGGCGGAAGAGCGATGACAAGGACCAGGACGACGCGACCCTCCGATCCCTCGAAGAACAGTTCCACGACGGCGACGACGACGGCCGCCCCGATCGCTGACGGCGCGATCGCTGACGGCGCGGCCGCTGACGGCGCAGTCGCTGATGGGCGGCCGGGCTCCGGCAGTTCCGGCAGTCCCGCGACGGACTTCGCCCTCGCCTTCCTGCAGGAACTGGCCCGCGCCGGTGTGACCGACGTCGTGGTCAGTCCGGGGTCGCGGTCGCAGGCCCTGGCCCTCGCTGCGGCCGCCCTCGAACGCGCCGGTGGCATCACGGTGCACGTCCGCCTCGACGAGCGGACCGCCGGGTTCTTCGCACTCGGCCTGGCCGTCGAGTCCGGGCGGCCCGCCGCGGTCGTCACGACCTCGGGGACAGCGGTCGTGAACCTCCACCCCGCCGTGCTCGAGGCGCACCACTCGGGTGTGCCGATGATCGTCGTCTCCGCCGACCGCCCGGCCGAACTGCGCGGCATCGGCAGCAACCAGACCACGGTGCAGCCCGGGGTCTTCGGGCCGGCCGTGTCGTTCGTCCGCGACGTCCAGGCACCGAGTGCGCACGGTGTCGACGACGACGTCCGCGCGACCGTCCGCGGTCTGGTGCGCGAGGCCGTCGCTGCCGCTGCGGGGCACTCCGGGCAAGCCGGTCCGGTGCAGCTCGACCTCGCCTTCCGCGAACCCCTCAGCGCCGGTCTCGACCGGGTCGACGGCGTGCCCGACGACCAGGTGGACCGCGCGTACGCGACCCGGCGGACGACCAGCCCGCTGCCGGTCGCGGAGCTCGCCCCCGACGACGACCCCGCGACGGTGGTGATCGCCGGACACGACGCCGGCGCAGACGCCGAGCGGATCGCGTGGGAACTCGGGGCGCCGCTCCTGGCCGAGGTGTCGAGCGGTGCCCGGTTCGGCCGGAACCTGGCGGCCGCCTACCGCGAGCTGCTCCGGGACGACGACTTCGGCGGCCGGGTGCGGCGTGCGGTCGTCCTCGGCCACCCGACCCTCAGTCGCGAGGTCCCGGCGCTCCTGCAGCGCGCCGACGTCGAGACGGTCGTGGTCCGCGGTGCCGGAGCCGACGTGTACGACCCGGCGCGCGCCTCCCGGCCGGATGCCGCCACGCAGGTCGTCTCGGACGTCCGCGTCACCGGGCGGACCGGGCCGGCGCACCGTGCGTGGGTCGGCCGCTGGGTCGCGGCGAGCCGCTCGCTGCTCGGCGAGGGCGACGCCGGACCGGACCTCGACGCGAAGCGGTCCGAGGACCGCGCCGAGCGGAACCGGTTCCTGAAGGACGAGGTCGCGCTCCGCCGTCGGCCCGTCGACCGCGCGATGCTCGCCGAGGCGGTGTGGGGTGCCACCTGGCCGCACGACCGTCTGGTGTTCGGCGCCTCGCAGATCATCCGGGTCGCGGACACGACCGTCGCGGGCAAGAAGATCCGCGTGCACGCCAACCGCGGGCTGGCGGGCATCGACGGCACGATCTCGACGGCCCTCGGCATCGCGACGGCGCTCGAGGCCGAGTCCGGCGCCGTCGGCACCACCCGGGTCGTGGTGGGGGACCTCACGTTCCTGCACGACCTCGGCGGACTCGTCACCGGGACCGAGGAGGCGCGCCCGCGGCTGCAGGTCGTCGTCGGCAACGACGGCGGTGGTGCGATCTTCCGCGGACTCGAGGTGGCGGCGACGACCGCACCCGAGGACATGCGGCGGATGATGACGACGCCGCAGCACGTCGACGTCGAACGCGTCGTGACGGGCCTCGGCTGGGAGTACCGCCGCGCCGAGACCTGGGGCGACCTGGAACGGGTCCTCACCGACCCCGCCGAGCGCGTGGTCATCGAGGTGCCGCTGGCCGACTGACCGGCGAGGGCTCCGGCCGGTGCCGGTGCCGCTGTCAGGCCAGGGCGTCGACGATCGGTCGGAACTTCAGCCGCGTCTCCGCGACCTCCCGAGCCGGCTCGGAGCCCGCGACGATCCCGGCCCCGGCCCACGCGCGGACGGTGCCGTCGTCCTCGATCTGTGCGCTGCGGAGTGCGAGCATCCACTCACCGTCCCCGGAGGCGCCGAGCCAGCCGACGGGACCGGCGTAGCGTCCGCGGTCCACACCCTCCAGCTCGGCGACGAGCCGCACCGCGACGTCGGTGGGGGTCCCGGCGACGGCCGCGGTCGGGTGCAGCACGTCGGCGACGTCGAGTGCGGTCACACCGGCGGGCAGGACGGCCTCGACGTCGCTGGCGAGGTGCCACACGTTCGGCAGCTGCAGGCGGAACGGCTCGGGGTCCACCCGGAGGTCGGCTGCGATCGGTCGCAGCGAGGCGACCAGGCTCGAGATCGCGAAGGCATGCTCCTCGAGGTCCTTCTTGCTCGCGGCGAGGGTCTCGGCGGCGACCCGGTCGCTCTCGGCGTCCACACCCCGTGCAGCGCTGCCGGCCAGGACCCGGGCGGTGAGGGTGCGCCCCTCGGTCCGGGCGAGCGTCTCGGGAGTGGCCCCGATGAGCCCGTCGACGGCGAAGGTCACGCAAGTCGGGTAGGCGGCGGCCAGGTCGAGCAGCACGGCACGGCGGTCGGCGCCGGGCGGCAGGCTGCCGACCAGGTCGCGGGCCAGGACCACCTTCTGCGCGCGCCCGGCCGTGATCGCGGTGACCGCGGCGGCGACCGAGGCGGCGTAGGCGTCCTCGTCGACCGCGCCGGGCCGGAGTGCGACGGAGACGTGCGGGCCGACGCGGGGGACCGGGACCGAGGTGCTCGTGAACGGCAGGGGAGCCGGGGCGTCGGTGGTGTCGACCGCGGTGATCCACGCCCGACCCCGCCGCCGGCCGACCACGACCCGCGGCACGATGAGGACACTCGTCGCGCTCGAGTCATCAGCGAACGCGAACGTCCCGAACGCCACCAGTCCGCTGCCGCGGAGCCGCACCGGGTCGTCGACCACCGCGGCGGCGACGATCTGCCGCCACCGGGCGGAGGCGTCGCGCATCCGGGTCGGGCCGGAGAACTCGAAGCGCATGGCCTCGCCGATCCCGACGATCCCGTCACCGCCCCGCACGAAGGCCAACGGCGCTCCGGCGAGGGTGTGGCGGAGCACGGCTCCCGGGTCGTCGAGGATGCGGGTCGAGACCGTGAGCGGCTGGACCGCTGTGGTGGGACGGGTCACGGACCGATGCTACGCGTCAGGGCGCGCCCGGGCTGTCCCGCTCCTGCACGCCTACCGGGAAGCGTCGGGCCGCGGCCTCTAGGATGACCGGGTGAGCAGAGCGGACATGCACAAGCGGCCGGACGAAGTGGCGGCCATGTTCGACGACGTCGCAGCGAAGTACGACCTGACCAACGACATCCTGTCGGCGGGCAACGCACCGCTGTGGCGCGTCGCGACGGTCAAGGCCGTCGACCCCCAGCCGGGCGAGCGTGTGCTCGACCTCGCCGCCGGCACCGGGACCAGTTCCGCGGCCCTGGCGAAGAAGGGCGCGGAGGTCACCGCCCTCGACCTGTCGTCCGGCATGATCGCGGTCGGCCGCGAACGCCACGCCGAGATCACCTTCGTCGAGGGCGACGCCGAGCACCTGCCCTTCTCGGACGAGTCGTTCGACGCGGTCACGATCTCGTTCGGGCTGCGCAACGTGAACGACCCGATGCAGGCCCTGACCGAGATGCTGCGGGTCCTCAAGCCCGGCGGCCGTCTCGTCATCTGCGAGTTCTCCACGCCGCCGTTCGCCGCACTGCGCTTCGGCTACAACACGTACCTCAAGCGCGTCCTGCCGGGCATCGCAAGGCTCTCGAGCAGCAACCCGGCCGCCTACCGCTACCTCGCCGAGTCGATCGAGGCCTGGCCGGACCAGCAGGTCCTCAGCCAGTGGCTCCGCGGTGTCGGCTTCACGATGGTCGCGCACCGCAACCTGACCGCCGGCATCGTCGCCCTGCACCGTGGCCGCAAGCCAGTCGAGGGCAGCGTGCGCGAGTCCGCCGCCCGCCGTGCGAAGGCACGTCGCGAGCACCAGCCCACGGGTGAGCAGCCCCGCGTGGAGCCCGAGGCCTAGGCCCGCGGCCCAGGTCCCCACCGCCACCCCGCGAGTACGGAGCAGCAGTTGAACCCGAGTGTCCCGGTCGCCCGACGCGCACCGAGTCTCCGAGCGTCCCTGGGCATCGGCGAGCGTCTGTTCGCCACCCCGGCCGACCGTCGTTTCATCGCCGCGGTCGACGACGGGCTCGAACACGTCGAGCAGGGGCTCGAGGACGCCATGCGCTCCGCCGACACCCTGGCCGACACCACCAGCCGGTACCTGCTCGCCGCGGGCGGCAAGCGCATCCGTCCGACCCTGACGCTGCTCATCGCGCAACTCGGCGACGGTGTGACCGACCACGTGGTGAAGGCCGCGGTCAGCGTCGAGATGACGCACCTGGCGTCGCTGTACCACGACGACGTGATGGACGAGGCACCGGTGCGCCGCGGTGTCCCGGCCGCCCACGTCACCTACGGCAACAACATCGCGATCCTCACGGGGGACCTGCTCTTCGCCCGCGCCTCGCTCATCACCGCGGACCTGGGGCCGGAGGGCATCCGGATGCAGGCGGAGACCTTCCAGCGCCTCTGCATGGGTCAGCTCCACGAGACGACCGGCCCGCAGCCGGAGGACGACCCGGTCGAGCACTACATCCAGGTGCTCAGCGACAAGACGGGGTCCCTCATCGCCACCGCCGCCCGCGCCGGCGTGATGTTCTCCGGTGCCGACCGATCCCTGCTCGAGGCCGTCGGCACCTTCGGCGAGAAGGTCGGCGTCGCCTTCCAGCTCGTCGACGACGTCATCGACCTGGCACCGGCGAAGGACAAGACCGGCAAGATCGCCGGGAACGACCTCCGTGCCGGCGTGGACACGTTGCCCCTGCTGCAGCTCCGTCGTCGTGCCGCCACCGACGAGGGTGCTGCGGCCCTCCTCGCCCGCATCGAGCGGGACGTCCGCGACGCACCCGACGACGCTGTCCACTCGGACGCGTACCAGAGCGCCGTCGCCGAGCTCCGCGCGCACGACGCGACCCTGGCGACCCGTTCCTTGGCCGCGAACTGGGCCGACGAAGCGGTCGCCGCCCTGGCGCCCCTGCCGGACGGCACCGTCAAACGAGCCCTCACCCGGTTCGCGGAGACGGTCGTCGACCGCAGCCGCTGACCCGAACGAAACTGGAGACCGATCAGTGCCCACCCTCCGACTCGCCATCGTCGGCGCCGGTCCGGCCGGCATCTACGCCGCGGACATCCTCTTGCGGGAGGCACGCGGCTTCGACGTCTCGATCGACCTGTTCGAGCAGCTCCCGGCCCCGTACGGTCTGGTGCGCTACGGCGTCGCGCCCGACCACCCCCGCATCAAGGGGATCATCAACGCCCTCCGCGACGTCCTGGACCGCGGTGACATCCGGATCTTCGGCAACGTCCGCTTCGGCGAGGACATCACGCTCGAGGACCTGAAGCGTCACTACAACGCGGTCGTGTTCTCGACCGGCGCGATCAAGGACGCCGACCTGGACATCCCCGGCATCGACCTCGACGGCTCCTACGGCGCCGCCGACTTCGTCAGCTGGTTCGACGGGCACCCCGACGTCCCCCGCACCTGGCCGCTCACGGCCGAGAGCGTCGCGGTCATCGGCAACGGCAACGTCGCGCTCGACGTGTCCCGCATCCTGGCGAAGCACGCCGACGACCTGCTGCCGACCGAGATCCCGGCGAACGTGTACGAGGGCCTCAAGGCCTCGCCGGTCACCGACGTCCACGTCTTCGGACGCCGTGGACCGGCGCAGGTGAAGTTCACGCCGCTGGAGCTGCGTGAACTCGGCGAACTGCGCGACGTCGACATGGTCGTGTACGACGAGGACTTCGACCACGACGAGGCCTCGAAGCTCGCGATCGCCACGAACAAGCAGGTCACCGTCATCGACCGCGTGCTGCAGCAGTGGCGCACGCGCGAGGTCGGCACCGCCAGCCGTCGCCTGCACCTGCACTTCTACGCCAAGCCGCTCGAACTGCTCGGTGACGACGACGGTGCGCTCCGCGCCATCCGGTACGAGCGCACCCGTCCGGACGGCCAGGGCGGCGTCGAGGGCACGGGCGAGATCCGCGAGATCCCGATCCAGGCCCTCTACCGCGCGGTCGGCTACGTCGGGTCACCCCTGCCCGGCGTGCCGTTCGACGAGCGCTACGGGATCATCCCGAACCACGAGGGTCAGGTTCTCGACACCGACGGCAACCGCATCCCGGGCGTCTACGCCACCGGGTGGATCAAGCGCGGACCCGTCGGCTTGATCGGGCACACCAAGTCCGACGCGATGGAGACCGTGCAGCACGTCGTCACCGACCAGGGCACCTGGTGGAGCCCGGAGGACCCCTCGGAAGAGGCGATCCCGGCACTGCTCCGCGAACGCGGCGTCGAATTCACCGACCTCGACGGGTGGCACGCCCTCGACCAGCACGAGATCGCACTCGGCGAGGCCGAGGGCCGTGCGCGCGTCAAGGTCGTGCCCCGCGACGAGATGATCGACGTCTCGCTGCGCCGCTCCCGCGCCGACTCGCAGGCCTGAACGCCTCGCAGGTCCGAGCATGACCACGCTGCGCCCGGTACCCCGACGCGGGGTGCCGGGCGATGCATCGTCCGGCCGGCTCGTCGGGGTCGACGTGGCCCGGTCCCTCGCCCTCTTCGGGATGATGGCCGCGCACGTCGGTGACGTCGCCGAGAACGTCGACTGGGCGGACCCGACGAGCTTCGGCGCCGTGGTGAACGGCCGGTCCGCCGCGCTCTTCGCGGTGCTCGCCGGGGTGTCGATCGGACTCGTCAGCGGCCGTGACCGACCGCCCGGGCCGCCCGACATCGGTCGGGTCCGGGCACGCCTGGCACTCCGCGCGGTCGTGGTGGTCGTCGTCGGGCTGCTGCTGATGGCACTGCAGACGCCGGTGTACGTGGTGCTGCCCACCTACGGCGCCCTGTTCCTGCTGGCCCTGCCCGTGCTTCGCTGGCGGCCGTGGGCACTGCTCCTGCTCGCCGTGGCCTGCGCGGTCGCAGCCGCACCGGTCGCGCTGGCGATCCTGCCGCTCTACGCCGAGGCGGGCATGTTCGGCGTCCAGCTCGGGCTGGTCTACCCCGTCGTCACCTTCGCCACGTACGTGCTGGTCGGGCTCGCCGTGGCGCGGTCCCGACCCGGGTCCGCACCGCCGACTCCCGGGCGACACGCCAGCGGCGCCTGGGCCGTGCTGGTGGGGGGAGACTCGATGCGGCAGGTCCTGCTCCTCGTGTCCGGCATCGTGGTCGCGGCCGCGGCGTACCTCATCGGGAACGCCACTGCACCGATCCCGTCCGACACGACGTACGCCTTCCCCGGCGTGCCCTTCGTGCCGTCCGGCTCCGACGCCGGTCAGACGTTCGCGCAGGTGTTCCTCTCACCACGTGACCATTCGTCGTCGATCGTGGACGTGGCCGGCACCGCTGCCGTCGCCGTCGCCGTGATCGCCCTGTGCCGGCTGCTCGTCGACGGGCACGGGCCGTTCGTCACCCGGATCGCGTTCCCCCTGGCGGCGGTGGGGTCGATGCCGCTGACCGTCTACGCGCTGCACCTCGTCGTCATCGCCCTGTGGCCCGACATGCCGCAGGGACCCTCGACCTGGTGGGGGTTCGTGGTCGGCGCGGTGCTGTTCGCGATGGTGTGGCGACGGTTCCTCGGACGTGGGCCGCTCGAACGCCTGACCGCGAGGATCGCCTCGGCGGTGCCCGCGCCCACCAGCTGACCGGTGGCGACGGGGCGGGCGTGGGGCGGGCCTCCCGGCCGACCGCTACTGCAACGCTGCCGTCAACCGCGCCACGTTGTCGAACACCCGCGACCGACGCGGTCGGGTGAGCCACTCGTCGAGCGTCAGCTCGCGGCTGGCGGCGCGGTAGTCGTCCTGGACGTCCCGCAGCGCGTCCACGAAGGACTTCCCGCGCACCATCACCGAGATCTCGAGGTTCAGGGTGAACGAGCGCATGTCCATGTTGCTCGACCCGATCACCGCGACGTCGTCGTCGATCGTGAAGTGCTTGGCGTGCAGCACGGTCGGCGCACGGTACAGCCAGATCCGCACGCCCGCCCGGAGCAGCCCCTCGTAGTAGGAGCGCTGGGCGTGCCACGTCATCGCGTGGTCGCCGATCTCACCGACGAACAGCTCGACCTCGACCCCGCGCTGCGCGGTCGTCGTGATCGCGTAGAGCATCGAGTCGTCCGGGACGAAGTACGGCGACGTGATCGACACCCGCTTCTGCGCCGAGTACAGCAGGGCGTTGAACAGGCGCAGGTTGTTCTCACCGTCGAAGCCCGGCCCGGACGGCACGACCTGGCAGTCCAGGGAGTCATGCCGGTCCGCCCGGTGCACGGGGTCGCTCTCGCGGAGCAGCAGCTCGTCGGTCTCGCTGTACCAGTCGGTGACGAACAGGGCGTTGATGCCCGCGACGACGGGGCCCTCGAACCGGGCGAACAGGTCGCGCCACCGCAGCCCGCGCTCGATGTTGGCCTTGGTGTCGTACGAACGGTCGATGAGGTTCTGCGACCCCGTGAACGCCACAGACCCGTCGACGACCAGGATCTTCCGGTGGTTGCGGAGGTCGGGACGCTGGAACTTCCCTTCCAGCGGCAGCAGCGGCAGCATCAGGTGCCACTCGATGCCCGCCGCGTCGAGGAACGCCAGGGTGTCCTTGAAGTACGGGTAGCTCTTGCTCGCCCAGTGGTCCATGAGGAACCGGACCGTCACGCCACGTGCCTGTGCACGTGCCAGCGACTCGAAGAACGGCCGGGTGGTGTCGTCGAGGGACGCGATGTAGAACTCCACGTGCACGAATCGTCGCGCGGCGTCGACGGCGTGCGTCATCTCCGCGAACGCGTCGTCGTAGTGCGGGTACAGCTCGGCCTGGTTGCCGCCGACCAGCGGCATGGACCCGAGCTGCCGGTTCAACTTCGTGATGCTCTCGAGCCACGTCGGCCACGGGTGGTCGCGGCGCACCCGCTCGATGCCCTCGGTCTGCTCGAGGATGTAGCGGTTGATCTCGGTCTGCTTCTCGCGGCGGGCCCGGGGGAGCTTCGAGGACCCGAGCAGGAGGAACACGACGAACCCGATGTAGGGGATGAGGAAGATCGCCAGCAACCAGCCCGTCGCCGTCTGCGGCTTCCGGTTGATCGGGACGATGACGAGTGAGAAGGCGCGGATCGCCAGGTCCAACAGGACCAGGACGATGATCAGCGCAACGACGAGCCAGTGCTCCACGGTGTCGGGCCTGTCTCTGCGCGGGGGAGCGCGGTCAGCGGAAGTTGATGAACTGCAGGGGGACGTCGAACTCCTGGCCCTTGAGCAGCTGGATGGTCTGTTGCAGGTCGTCACGGCTCTTCGAGGAGACCCGCAGCTCGTCGCCCTGCACCTGGCTCTTCACGGTCTTCGGCGCCTCGGCACGGATGACCGCACCGATCTTCTTCGCGATGTCCTGCTCGATGCCGTTCTTGAACTTCACCTCGATGCGGAACTCCTTGCCCGAGGGGAACGGCTCGCCGGCGTCCAGGCTCTTCAGGCTGATGCCGCGCTTGATCGCCTTCGTCTGCAGCACGTCGAGGACGGCCAGGGCGCGCTCCTCGGTCGAGGCCTTGATGAGGACGTCCTCGCCGCTGAACGCGACGGATGCACCGACACCCTTGAAGTCGTACCGCTGCTCGATCTCCTTCGCCGCCTGGTTGAGGGCGTTCTCCGCCTCCATCTTGTCGACCTTGCTGACCACGTCGAAGGAGCTGTCTGCCATACCGTCCAGCCTATCGGGCGCCACGCCGCCCCGTGCCGGAGGCCCGACCCGGCCCGGTGCGAGTGTCTTCCGCCCGGCCGTGGTCGCGACCACCTCCGAACATCGGCTATGCTCTTCACCGCGCCTTCGGTCGGTGACGACACGGGCCGGGTGCGCACATGGCGAGTTACCCAAGCGGCCAAAGGGATCTGACTGTAAATCAGCCGGCGTATGCCTCCGGGGGTTCGAATCCCTCACTCGCCACGTGTCAGCCGCAGTCCTCTGTCGGCTCGTCGGAATGGCCCCGTCTCCGGACGGGGCCATTCGCGTTGCTGCCGGTGCTCTCGCGGAGCCGGGGCCGCGGCAGAGCTGCGGTGGGGCAGGATCGGGGTATGTCGAACCCCTCGGTCGTGTCCGCTGCTCCTGATGCCCTCGCCGACCTGGCGGAGGCGATCGCCCGCGAAGCCGCCGCGCTCGCCGCGCAGCGCCGCGCCGAAGGGGTCGAGGTCGCGGACCGCAAGTCGAGCATCGCGGACGTCGTGACCGCTGCCGACCGCGAGGTCGAGGCGCTGATCCGCCGACGCATCGCCGAAGCACGCCCCGACGACGCCTTCTTCGGCGAGGAGTCCGGCGCCGCCTCCGGCACCTCCGGCCTCACCTGGGTGGTCGACCCCATCGACGGCACCGTCAACTACCTCTACGGCAGCCCCGTCTACGCCGTGAGCATCGGCGTCGTCCGCGGCGTGCCCGACCCGGCGATGTGGGAGCCCGTCGCCGGTGTCGTCATCGCCCCGGCCACCGGGCAGGTGTACCGCGCGGTCGCCGGGGGAGCGGCGAGCCTGGACGGACGGCCGATCGCGGTCGCCACGCCGGAGTCCCTGGCCGAGACGCTCGTCGCCACGGGCTTCGGGTACACGGCCGAGCGTCGGTGGGAGCAGGCGGCCGTCCTCGCCGGACTCATCACCGAGGTGCGCGACGTCCGCCGCGCCGGAGCAGCCGCGCTGGACTGCTGCGCCGTGGCGGTCGGCACGGTCGACGCCTACTACGAGCGGGGCATCAACCCGTGGGACATGGCAGCCGGTTCGATCGTGGCCGCCGCTGCCGGAGCGGACGTCCGGACGTGGGAGGTCGGCGACACGCGGTCCTTCCTCTTCGCCGCGCCGAGCATCGTCGAGGACCTCGCCACCCTGGTCCGCACGCTCGAGGACGACGTCCTGGGGTCCTGAGTCCGGCCACGCGCTGACGCACCGGCTGACGTCCCCGTGCTCGACACCCGCTCTGGGGGGCATGCACAGGCGTGCAGGCGACTGGCGAGGACCGGGGTCCTTTGCTAGCGTTCATGAGTCCCGTTACCTGCTCGTTACCGACGAGCGCCCGTGCCTCGAACTCAGGATCATCACCGAACGCATGCTCGACTCCTCGCAGACGCCCACGACCATCGACCGCACCGCCCCCGGGGCGGTCCCGTCCGTGCACCTGACGAGACGAGCTCGGATCGAAGCCGAACGTGCCGCCGCGAAGACGTCCCGCCGTCGGTCGGACGTCGACCGTTCGGCTGCCGGAACCTCCCGTGACGCGGCTCGTCCGGCGCCCGTCAGCTCCGGCCCCGCGACGCCGCCGGCCCCCTCGTCGCCGGTCCTCCCCGCCTCGAGCGCCGCACCGCTGACGCCGCCGGCGCCGTCCTCGCCGGTCGTCGCGCCGCTCGCCGAGCGCGCTCCGGTGCCGCGTGCCACTCGTCGCGCCTCTGCCCGTCGGGCCCCGGTGACGAAGCAGGCCACACGCAGCGCGACCCCGAAGGCGGCCCGCTCCGCCGCCCCGACCGTCCCGGTGATCGCCGACGGCCCTCGGGTGGACCGTGCCACGCGGCACATCGCCCGCACCGTTCCCGCTACCGGTCGTGCGACCCGGGCCTCCGGGGTGTCCTTCCGTCGGACGGCGTCCCGCGTGACGGTCGTCGGCGCGTTGCTCTTCACCGCTGGTCTCGTGGTCTCGACTTCGCTGCCGGCACAGGCCCTCTACGTCCCGCAGCCGGGCGCCGCGACCGTCCGCGCCTCAGTGCAGGACGCACAGTCGCTGTCCGTCGGTGACGCCGTCGAAGGTCCGGTGGACCGTGACGCGTACACCGTGTCCGAAGCGCAGCGGAGCGTCACCCCGGCGGCCGGCACGGCGACCGACTCCTCGACGTTCACGAACGACGCGAACGGCACGATCCAGTGGCCGTTCCCGGTCGGTGTGCCGATCTCCTCGGGTTTCGGTGGCCGGCAGGTCGCCGGGTGCTCGTTCTGCTCGACGTTCCACCAGGGCGTCGACTTCGCCCCCGGTGCCGGCACCGCGATCGGAGCCGTGGCCGACGGGACCGTCATCAAGGTGCAGGCGAACGACGGCGGCTTCGGCAACGACGTCTGGGTCGAGCACGACGTCGACGGCAAGCAGTTCGTCAGCGTCTACGGGCACATGCTCGACAACTCGTTCCAGGTCGTGCAGGGCGAGCAGGTGAAGGTCGGCCAGACCGTCGGCCTGGTCGGCAGCTCGGGCAACTCGACCGGGCCGCACCTGCACCTCGAGATCCGCATCGACGGTGTCCCGGTGGACCCGCTGGCCTGGCTCCGGGCGAACGCGAACTAGCCCTCAGGGACGGCACGCCCGGGCGTCACGGTCGGTTCCGGACCACCGTCGCGGGTCTGCTATCCTCGTGTGGTGCCGCTCGCGGTACTCGCCCCGATAGCTCAGTGGTAGAGCACTTCCATGGTAAGGAAGGGGTCGTCAGTTCAATCCTGACTCGGGGCTCTGACTCGCAGTGTCGTCACTTCGCGGTGATCACTGCGGATCCATGGCGGGGTAGCTCAGTTGGTTAGAGCACACGGCTCATAATCGTGGTGTCGCGGGTTCAAGTCCCGCCCTCGCTACCGCGCTGGTCGAACATGTGTCGCCAGCGGGAACGACGTGAAGACGGCAAGGCCCGGCGCAGCAGCGCCGGGCCTTCGTCGTTCCCGCCCCGTCCTGCGCGGTCGGCCGCTCCCCGAGGACCCGTCCCGCGCCTCCCGTCCGGCCGCTGTCTGGCGGGACCGGGGCCGAACCGCGGCGCGGCCGGGACCGGCGCCGGGGCGCGACCGGCACCGGGCGCGAAACCGGCAGACCTGCGCCGTCCGACCCCGCGCATCTGTCGCTCTGGCGTCCGCGTCGGGGCCCGCCGCCACCGGCCAGCGGTGGGGGTGCCCCGTCACGGTCTGGTGGGATCGGGGCGCGAAACGGACAGATCTCCGCCGTCTCACCGCGCACATCTGTCGCTTTCGCGTCTGCGTCGGGGCGCGCCGCCGCCAGCCGCTGCCTCAGCGCAGCGAGGTGCCCGACACGTCGACGCGGTCGGTCCGGTGCAGCAGGACCCCACCGCCGTGCAGGGTGGTCTCGACGAGGGCCGTGACGTGGTGCCAGGCCTCCCGACGCTGCTTCGCGCCGATCATGCCGCCCGCGACGGCCGCTCCGTGGCCCGCGTGGCGCAGGGTGAGCACCGCGTGGCCCGGCGTCGCGGACAGGGCGACCTCGTACCGCCGGTACTGCCGTGCGGGACGGACGAACGCGCCGAACAACGCCGTCGCGATCCGGTCTCCGGCGACGACGACGAGGCGTCCGCTCTCGGTGACGACGTGGTGCCCGTGCGCGCGCAGGGCGGCGTCGACGAGTTCCACCGCGGTGCACCGGTGGTGTTCGAGCACCGTGTACTCGGTCGTCGTCTCCATCGCCACTCCCCGCGGGTCCGCTCGGTCGTCCCCCGACCAACGCCTCGGCAGCTTAACCGATGCAAACTCATGTATGTCCGGGCGTGCGAGGGCCTCGGTAGACTGCTGCGGTGTCAGTGAACCCCGAGCTCGTCGGCAGGACGTTCCCGCCGGCCCCGCCGTACCTGGTCGGTCGCGAGAAGGTGCGCGAGTTCTCCCGCGCCGTGTTCGCGACGAACCCGATCCACTCCGACCCCGCAGCTGCCCGAGCCGCCGGGCACGCCGACGTCGTCGCACCGGCGACCTTCGCGGTCGTCGTGCAGGAAGCCACGCTCGCTCAGCTCCTCGCCGAGCCGGACGCCGGCATCGACTTCTCCCGCGTCGTGCACGGTGAGCAGCGGTTCGCCTACGCACGCCCGATCGTCGCCGGTGACGAGCTGACCGCCACCTTGGCCGTGACGAGCGTCAAGACCCTCGGCGGCAACGCGATGGTCACCGCCGAGTCGACGGTCGTCGACGCCGACGGCGAGCACGTCGTCACCGCCACGTCCACCCTCGTCGTCCGAGGAGATGACGCATGACCGACACCGCCTCCGACCTGCAGGTCGGCACCGTCGTCGCGGAGCGACAGGTGCACCTCACGCGCGACTCGCTCGTCCGGTACGCCGGCGCCTCCGGCGACTTCAACCCGATCCACTACCGTGACGACGTCGCCGCGTCGGTCGGCCTGCCCGGTGTCCTGGCGCACGGCATGCTCACGATGGGCTCGGCTGTCCAGCCGGTCGCCGAGTGGCTCGGCGACCGCGGCTGGGTCGCCTCGTACGGCGTCCGCTTCACCCGTCCCGTCGTCGTGGACCCGACCGACGGGGCCGACGTCGGTGTCGTCGCCAAGGTCGGCACACTCGACGAGCAGGGCCGACCGCTGCGCATCGACCTCACCGTGACCGCCGCCGGGCAGACCGTGCTCGGCAAGGCTCAGGTCACGGTGGCGTTCCGCCGACCGTGACGGACACGACGCTCGCCGAGCTGACCACCCTCCGCGTCGGCGGCCCGGCCGGCCGCCTCCTGGTCGCGGACACGACCGACGACCTCGTCGCCCACGTCGTCGAGGCGTGGTCGGACGAGGACGACTGGCTGGTCCTCGGTGGCGGCAGCAACCTGCTGGTCGCCGACCAGGGCTTCCCCGGCACCGTCGTCGTGGTCCGCACCCGCGGGGTCAGCGCCGAGTCCGACGACGACGGGGTCACCGTCCGCGTCGCGGCGGGGGAGCCGTGGGACGCGTTCATCGCGACGACCGTCGAGCGCGGGTGGACCGGCCTGGAGGCCCTCAGCGGCATCCCGGGCACGGTCGGCGCCGCCCCCGTGCAGAACATCGGCGCCTACGGGGTCGAGCTGTCCGACGTGCTCACCGCGGTCGACTTCCTGGACGCCGAGACCGGGGAGCGGTCCTGGGTCCCCGCGTCCGAGCTGGCGCTCGGCTACCGCACGAGCACGCTGAAGCACGGGCGCCGCGGCGTCGTCCTGACGGTCGAGTTCCGGCTCGGCACGGCCACCGACGACGGCGTGCCCGTGCGGTACGCCCAGCTCGCCGGGTCCCTGGGCGTCGAGCTCGGCAGCCGCGTCGCCCCCGCCGACGTCCGCGCCGAGGTGTTGCGGCTCCGCGGGTCGAAGGGCATGGTGCTCGACGACGCCGACCCGGACACCTGGAGCGCCGGGTCCTTCTTCACCAACCCGATCGTTTCGGCCGGGTTCGCCGAGACGATGCCCGCCGACGCACCGCGCTGGCCGGCCGGCGACGACGTGAAGCTCAGCGCAGCGTGGCTCATCGAGCACGCCGGGATCCACCGTGGGTACGGCGTGCCGGGGTCCCGAGCGGCGATCTCCTCGAAGCACACCCTGGCGCTGACGAACCGTGGGGGAGCGACGGCGGCCCAGGTCGCCGAGCTCGCGCGGTACGTGCAGCTGACCGTGGCGAACCGCTTCGGGGTGACGCTCGTCCCGGAGCCGGTCGTGGTCGGCGACCTGTTCGCCTGACATCCGGCGCGCCGACGCCGCACCGCGCCCGGTGATCCCGCCCCGTCGTGCCCGGCCACTGCGCCCCGTGCTCGGTGGTCTCGCCCCGTGAACGACATCGCGCCCCGTGAACGACATCGCGCCCCGTCTCGACGGGGCGCGATGTGCGAAGCGGGGCGCGACGGGCGGGGTGTGATCGCGCTGAGGTCAGCCGAAGAAGCGAGCCAGCCGCGCGACGCCCTCGGCGATGTCGTCGTCGCCCAGTGCGTACGACAGCCGCAGGTAGCCGGAGGGACCGAACGCCTCACCGGGGACGACCGCGACCTCGGCGTGCTCGAGGATCAGGTCGGCGAGTTCGAGGGTCGTGGTCGGCGTGCTGCCGGCCCACTCGCGACCGAGGAGCGCGGTGACGTCCGGGTAGACGTAGAAGGCGCCCTGCGGCTCCGGCGTCACGAAGCCCGGGATCGCGTTGAGGCCCGCGACGATCGCCTTCCGACGGCGGTCGAAGGCCTCGCGCATCGCGATGACGGGCTCCTGCGGGCCGTTCAACGCCGCGATCGCGGCCCGCTGCGAGATGTTCGAGACGTTCGACGACAGGTGGGACTGGAGGTTCGACGCGGCCTTGATCGCGTCGGACGGGCCGATCATCCACCCGACCCGCCAGCCGGTCATGGCGTACGTCTTGGCGACGCCGTTGACCAGGATGGTCGTGTCCGCGAGGGCCGGGACCTGCTCGAGCACCCCGGAGAACGTGATGCCGTCGTAGACGAGGTCCTGGTAGATCTCGTCGCTGATCACCCAGATGCCGTGCTCCAGCGCCCACTCGCCGATGGCGCGGGTCTGCTCAGCCGAGTAGACGGCGCCGGTCGGGTTCGAGGGGGAGCAGAAGAGCAGCGCCTTCGTGCGCGGGGTCCGCGCCGCCTCGAGCTGCTCGACGGTGACCAGGTAGCCCTGGTCGCTGCCGGCGAAGACGTCGACCGGGACACCGCCGGCGAGCCGCACGGCCTCGGGGTAGGTGGTCCAGTACGGCGCCGGCAGCAGGACCTCGTCGCCGGCGTCGACCACGGTCTGGAACGCCTGGTAGACGGCCTGCTTGCCGCCGTTCGTCACGACGACCTGCGACGGGTCGACGGCGATGCCGGACTCCCGCGCGGTCTTGTCGGCGACGGCGCGCTTGAGGTCCGGGAGGCCCGTGGCCGGCGTGTACCGGTGGTTCGCCGGGTCCTGCGCCGCCGCGACGGCCGCGTCGACGACGTGTGCCGGAGTGGCGAAGTCCGGCTCGCCGGCGGCGAAGGAGATCACCGGGCGACCGGAGGCCTTCAGCGCCTTGGCCTTGGCATCGACCTTGAGGGTGGCGGACTCGGCTATGGCGGCGATCCGGGAGGCGACACGGGGCCGTGTGCTGGTGTCGGGGCTGTCGGTGGGCTGAGGGCTGGCGGCGTCGGTGCTCACGGGTTCAGCCTACCGACGCGCCGCGCCGGAGCATCCGTCAAGTGGACACCGCCGTCGCGACTCCCGTACACTGTTCTGCGGCGGTTGAAGTCTGTGGAAATCGGACTTCTTCTCCCTGGAACGACCGGATCCCGCACGGGTGGACGTTCCGAAGGGCGGTGGCTCAATTGGTAGAGCAGCGGTCTCCAAAACCGCAGGTTGCAGGTTCAAGTCCTGTCCGCCCTGCACATCGGGAAGGGTTGAAGTGGCGAGCAAAGACGTGGAGACGACCGACGACGTCGTCGCCCAGGCAAAGGTCGACCGCGCACAGCGCCGCGGCCCGTTCGCCGCGATCGCACTGTTCATCCGCCAGGTCTTCGGCGAACTGCGCAAGGTCGTCACACCGACCCGCAAGGAACTCTTCAGCTACACGGGTGTCGTGCTCGTGTTCGTCGTCGTGATGATGATCCTCGTGTCGGTCCTCGACTTCGTGTTCGGTCTCGGCGTCGGTTACGTGTTCGGCAACGGCCCCACGGCCTGACCCAGCCGGCATGAACCCCGGCGCGTTGCACTCCTGGCGCGCCCGGCCTGTCCGCAGGTCCGACCGCTCCGGTCCTCCTCGGGGTACGGTCTCCCGGAGACGGCGACCCGTTCCCCGCCCGGGACGCGAGCGCCAACCCGATCCGCACCATCGAACGGAAAGAACCGACTGTGTCTGACTACTCCCGCGACGACATCGACCTCGCGACCGCTGCCGAGCAGTCTTCCGAGGTCGAGGAGAACCAGGAAGGCGACGTCGAGACGAGCGAACTCCGTTCGATCGACTCCGCCGAGGAGCGCGCGATCTCGGTCGAGGACGAGGACGACGAGTCCCTCGGTCTGAGTGACGAGCCGGACGACGGCACGGTCGCCGCCGAGCTCGACGAGACGCTCGCCGCCCTCGCCGAGTCGCGTGACCCCGAGGCCGACGCGGTCGTCGACGACGCGCTCGAGATCGACACCGCTGACGAGGCCGAAGCCGCCGTCGAGGCCGTTGAGGACGAAGAAGAGTCCGAACTCGAGGACGAAACCGCCGCCGAGGCGAACGAGACCATCGCTGCCGAGGAGTCCGCGGACGCCCTCGGAGCGATCGCCCCGGAGTCCGAGGTCGACGTCGCCCCTGACGCCGAGGTCACGATCACGGCCGAGGACGACGAAGAAGAGTCCGAGGTCGACCCGTACGAGGCGTTCAAGGCCGAACTGCGGATGAAGCCGGGCAAGTGGTACGTCATCCACTCCTACGCGGGCTTCGAGCGCCGCGTGAAGGCGAACATCGAGAACCGCATGGTCTCGATGTCGATGGAGGACTACATCTACCAGGCTGAGGTCCCGATGGAGGACGTCGTCGAGATCAAGAACGGGCAGCGCAAGCTGGTCACCCGCGTCCGGATCCCCGGCTACGTGCTCGTCCGCATGGACCTCGACGAGGACTCGTGGTCGGTCGTCCGTCACACCCCCGGTGTGACCGGCTTCGTCGGCAACGCCCACAACCCGACCCCGCTCCGCTTCGACGAGGCCTTCGGCATGCTGAAGTCCCTCGTCCAGGTCGCCGAGACCGCCCCGACCAAGGGTGGCGCGAAGGGTGGCGGTGCCGCACAGGCGCAGCCCCAGGCTGAGGTCGACTTCGAGGTCGGCGAGACGATCACCATCAAGGAAGGCTCGTTCGCGGGTCTGCCGGGGTCGATCTCCGAGATCAAGCCGGAGAGCGGCAAGCTCACCGTGCTCGTCTCGCTCTTCGAGCGCGAGACGCCGGTCGAGCTCAGTTTCGACCAGGTGACCAAGCTCTAGAGCTGGACACCATCCACTAGACTGTTCGAGTTTGGGTCCGCGCGCCTGGTGCGCTGCGGGTCCGTCACCGCGATCCGGAACCGCCGGAGACGCGGGAGAGTGCACGGATCCCCGTGCGTTCGATCCCAGGAGGAAAGCGAAACATGGCACCGAAGAAGAAGGTCACGGGCCTGATCAAGCTGCAGATCAACGCGGGCGCCGCCAACCCGGCACCGCCGATCGGTCCGGCGCTCGGTCAGCACGGCGTGAACATCATGGAGTTCTGCAAGGCGTACAACGCCCAGACCGAGTCGCAGCGCGGCAACGTCATCCCGGTGGAGATCACCGTCTACGAGGACCGTTCGTTCACGTTCATCCTCAAGACCCCGCCGGCCGCCGAACTCATCAAGAAGGCCGCGGGTGTGAACAAGGGTTCCGCGACGCCGCACACGGTGAAGGCCGGACGCATCACGGCGGACCAGATCCGTCAGATCGCCGAGACCAAGCAGGCGGACCTGAACGCCAACGACATCGAGCAGGCGACGAAGATCATCGCCGGTACCGCTCGTTCGATGGGCATCACGGTCGAGGCCTGAGCCTCACCCTCCACACCCCAGTACTCACCGTGGGAGAGCCGCGCCGGCTCGCCAACCACGTATCTCGCAAGGAGACCACCATGGCGAAGAAGTCCAAGGCGTACCGCGCCGCGGCCGCGAAGATCGAGGCCGACAAGTTCTACACCCCGACCGAGGCAGTCGCCCTGGCGAAGGAGACCGGCTCTGCGAAGACCGACTCCACCGTCGAGGTCGCACTGAAGCTCGGCGTGGACCCGCGCAAGGCGGACCAGATGGTGCGCGGCACCGTCATCCTCCCGCACGGCACCGGCAAGACCGCCCGCGTCATCGTCTTCGCGACGGGTGCAGCCGCTGAGGCCGCCATCGCCGCCGGCGCCGACGAGGTCGGTGGCGACGAGCTCATCGCGAAGGTCGCCGAGGGCTACACCTCGTTCGACTCCGCGGTCTCCACCCCGGAGCTCATGGGCAAGGTCGGTCGTCTCGGCAAGGTGCTCGGCCCGCGCGGCCTCATGCCGAACCCGAAGACCGGCACCGTGACGCCGAACGTGGCCCAGGCCGTGAACGACATCAAGGGCGGCAAGATCGAGTTCCGCGTCGACAAGCACTCCAACGTGCACTTCGTCGTCGGCAAGGCCTCGTTCACGCCGGAGCAGCTCGACGAGAACATCACCACCGCGCTGGACGAGATCGTCCGACTCAAGCCGAGCGCCGCCAAGGGCCGCTACATCATGAAGGGCGCCGTCTCGACGACCTTCGGCCCGGGCATCCCGCTGGACGTCAACGTCTTCTGATCCTGGTCAGCGGCGGATCGTCCTGACCCGCAGCAGAACAGCAGAACAGCACCACACGAACGGCCCGCACTCCGGTGCGGGCCGTTCGTCGTTCCCGGACGAGTCGACGGACCAGTACCGTGGGCCCGTGCGGATCCTCGTGAACCCCCTGCGGCTCGCTGCCGTGATCGCCATCGTCGCCGCCATCGTGGACGACCTGCAGCGGGCGCTCCAGAACGGGTTCGTGTTCTGGAACTTCTTCGGGTACTTCACGAACCAGTCGAACATCCTGGTCGCCGTCGTCTTGGTCCTCACCGTGGTGGCAGTGATCCGCCGCCGCGAGGCAGGCCGCCGCCTGGACCTCTTCCGTGGTGCGGCCACGGTGTACATCGCGACGACGGGCCTGGTCTACAACACCCTGCTCGCCCAGGTCGGACAGGCCGTGGGGGCGTCCTGGTCGAGCGACGTCCTGCACCGGTGGATCCCGCTGTACGTCGTGCTGGACTGGCTGCTGTTCTCCGACCGCAGCCGCCTGGCCTTCCGCGACGTCTGGTGCTTCCTGGTCTACCCGGCGGTCTGGCTGGTCGTGGTCGTCAGCCGCGGTGCGACCGACGGCTGGGTGCCGTACCCGTTCCTCGACCCGGAGTCCGGCTACGGCGTCGTCGCGCTGTACTGCCTGGGCGTCGCGGTGTTCATCGGCCTGATGGGGCTGATCGTCGTCGCGCTGTCCAGACTGCGGCTGATCCCGGTCAGCGAGCGTCCCGCAGTCGGTCGAGCACCAGGTCCGCGAGGGCGATGAGACCCCGGATCGCGTCGTCGTCGCGGTCGATCCACCGGCACTCGGGCTCGTCGGCGACCGGCACGAAGTCGTCGTGCTTCTCCCACACGAACAGCGTCCGGTCCGCGCCGAGCACGTACTGCTGCCACCAGACCTGCCGCATGTAGTGTCGGGGGACCCGGGTGAACCCGTTCGCGGTGGTCTTGATCTCGGCGAGGAGCAGGCGTCCGTCGCGGTCCAGGCCGACGCCGTCCGGCGTCGCCAGGTGTGCCCGGTTCGTCGCCGCGTGGAACAGGTGTGCGGAAGGCTGGATGCCGTGCGTCGCGGCGACCCACGAGGCGATCACGGGTTCGCGTTCCTTGCCGTGCTCGGTGTAGACGTTCCCGGCGAACCGGGAGCCGTACCGCTTGTCGGCGACGACCGCATCGACGGCACGCAGCGAGGCGAGGCGGGCGACGTCGGTCGCCGTGATGCCCATGGCGCGGGCGCGGAGCCAGGCGACGCGGTCCGAGGAGTGTGCGACGATCCGCTCGGTGTGTCCGCGGAGAGCCGTGAAGGTGTCGTGCGCGCGGGCGGGTCGAGCAGTGCCGGCGGACCGCCCGCCGGACGACGTGCCGGAGCCTGACGACGTGCCGGAGCCTGCCGACGTGCCGGAGCCGGGCTGGGCCTCCCACCCGTCATCCAGGTCGCCCCAGAGAGTGGGCTGCACGATCGTCACCCCACGATTGTCCACCCGACCACCGGCAGGGGCGAAACCGGCACGCGGTCGGACGGTGCCGGTCAGGAGACCAGCTGCCGCCCCTCGGCGAGGTGCCGGCCCTCGGTCAGTTGCCGCCCCTCGGCCAGGGTGACCAACTCGTCGACGCCCGCGGGGGAGAGTGCGTACGCGATGGCGAGGGCTGCGGCACCCTGCAGCGCGGCGATCGACCCGGCGCGGGACTGTGCGATCACGAGGTGTTCGGTGGCGAGCGGCATCGAGCGGGAGTAGACGACCTCCCGGACGCCGGCGAGCAGGTGCTCCCCGGCCTGGGTGATCGAGCCGCCGAGGGCGATGACGGACGGGTTGATCAACGAGACGCAGGTGGCGAGGACCTCGCCGATGTCGCGGCCCGCCTGGCGGACCGCCCCGATCGCGTCGAGGTCGGACCGTGCGACGAGGTCGACGACGTCCGCGCTGGTGTGGACGTCGTGCCCCTTCGCGCGGAGCGACCGGGCGATCGCCGGGCCGGAGGCGACGGCCTCCAGGCAACCGGTGTTGCCGCAGTGGCACGGGACGTCACCCGCACGGGAGACACGGACGTGCCCGATGTCACCTGCGGTGCCCTGCGCGCCACGCTGGAGCCGGCCCTCCGACACGATGCCGGACCCGATGCCGGTGGCGACCTTGACGAAGAGCAGGTGGTCGAGGTCCGGCCAGCCGTGCGCGCGTTCCCCGAGCGCGGCGATGTTCACGTCGTTGTCGACGAGCACGTGGGCACGGACGTGCTGGCGGAGCCATCCGGGGACGTCGAAGCCGTCCCAGCCGGGCATGATCGGCGGGTTCGCGGGACGTCCGGTGGAGAACTCGACGGGGCCGGGCAGGCCGATGCCGAACGCGATGACGTCGTCGCGGACGCGGCCGACCGAGTCGAGGAGCTCGTCCACGACGCCGACCAGCCACTCGAGGGTGGGGACGGGGCCGGCGGCGATGTCGATCCGAGCGTCACGGCTGGCGAGCTGCGTGCCGACGAGGTCGGTCACGGCCACGCGACCGTGCGAGGCGCCGAGGTCCGCGGCGACGACGAGCCGGGCGGCGGGGCGCAGGGCGATCTGTGCGGGGGGACGTCCGCCGGTGGAGGCGGCGGTGTCGACGGCACCGACGAGTCCGACGTCGACGAGTGCGTCGATGCGCACGCCGATGGTCGAGCGCGCCATCCCGGTGAGGGCAGCGAGTTCACCACGGGTCCGCGGGACGCCGTCTCGCAGGATCTGGAAGAGCTCACTGGCCCCGACCGGCGGCGTCGTTGCCGTCCGAGTCAAGTCGACCATGCTCGGAGTGAACCACACATCCTCCGAGCCACGCAACGAAGGTCGTCGAACTTCTCCGAACTTTTGCTTGACCGCCGACAAAAGGGCCCATAGTGTGGCGAGCGGTCAGCGAAGACCACATCTCGATGAGGAGAACACCTGGTGCCCCAACCGCTCTCGGTCCAGCTCTACACGGTGCGTTACGCACTGACGACGGACCTCCCCGGAACCCTGGCGACGATCGCCGACATCGGTTTCACGAACGTCGAACTCTTCGGCTTCGTGGAGCGTGCCGACGAGTACGCGGCCGCTCTGCAGCAGGCCGGTCTGACCGCGCCCAGCGGGCACGCACGTCTGCTGGACGCAGACCAGCAGGAACTCGAGCGCATCCTCGGCGCGAGTGTCACCGTCGGGCTCGGCACCCTGATCGACCCGCACGTCGACGAAGCCCGCTGGACCACCCGCGAGGACGTCGAGGCCATCGCCCGACAGTTCAACGACCTCGCCCCGCGCGCCGCCGACCACGGCCTGGCGCTCGGGTACCACAACCACGCGTTCGAGTTCTCGAACCGCATCGACGGCACGAGCGCCTTCGAGGTCTTCGCCGGGGCACTCTCCGACGCCGTCGTCCTCGAGCTCGACACCTACTGGGCGAAGGTCGGCGGTGACGACCCCGTGGCCGTCCTCGGCCGGCTCGGTGACCAGGTCCGCTTCCTGCACGTCAAGGACGGCGACGGCTCGCACGACGACAAGCAGCAGGTTGCGGTCGGCAAGGGGATCATGCCGGTGCGCGACATCGTCGCCGCCGCACCCGACGCCCAGCAGGTCATCGAGCTCGACGACCACGACGGCGACGTCGTGCAGGCTGTGCGCGACTCGTACGCCTTCCTCGCCGGAGCACACGCATGAGCGCCGCGGGACGCGTCGGCGTCGGCGTGATCGGCGCCGGCGTCATCTCGGACCAGTACCTGTCCAACCTGACCGTCTTCCCCGACGTCGAGGTCCTCTTCATCGCTGACATCGACCTGCCCCGCGCAGCGTCGCAGGCCGAGAAGTGGGGCGTGGCGGGCTCCGGCACGGTCGACGAGCTGCTGGCGATCGACGACATCGAGATCGTCGTGAACCTCACGATCCCGGCCGCGCACGTCGAGGTCGCCCTGCAGGCCCTGGCCGCCGGCAAGCACGTGTGGGGCGAGAAGCCCTACGCGCTCGACCGACAGAGCGCGGCGCAGCTCCGCGACGCCGCGGTCGCCGCAGGCAAGACGGTCAGCGTTGCCCCCGACACGTTCCTCGGTGCCGGACTGCAGACCGCGCTCCGGACCATCCGGGACGGTCGCATCGGGAAGCCGCTGAACGGGCTCACCCTGTTCCAGAGCCCCGGCCCGGAGTCCTGGCACCCGAGCCCCGAGTTCCTCTTCGCCTACGGCGCCGGCCCGCTGTTCGACATCGGCCCGTACTACATCACGACCCTCGTGCAGGCGTTCGGACCCGTCGCGAAGGTCACCGCCACCGCATCGAAGTCCCGCGCGACCCGCACGATCGGCTCGGGCCCGAAGGCCGGCACCGAGTTCCCGGTCGACGTCCCGACGAACCACTCGGCACTGATCCAGTTCGAGAACGGCGGCAGCGCCCAGAGCGTCTTCTCGTTCGAGTCCGACCGCGGCCGCACCGGCTTCGTCGAGATCGCGGGCGAGACCGGTACGGTCGTGTTCCCCGACCCGAACAACTTCGACGGCGACACCGAGCTGTACGCGCTCGGCGCCGACGAGCCCGAGACGGTCCCCGCTGTCGGGTCCACCTACTCGCGGGGGACGGGCGTGGTCGACCTGGCTCGCTCCCTCCGCGCTGGTGAGGAGAACCGGGTCCCCGGTGCCCTCGCCTTCCACGTCCTCGACGTGATGGTCTCCATCGCCGAGGCCGCCGAACGTGGTGAGACCGTGCTCGTCGAGAGCACGGTCGCACCCTCCCCGACCCTCCCCGAGGGTTGGGACCCCGCGGAGCAGACCCTGGCCTGACCAGGTCCAGCCGGCCGGACCCTGGTCCGACCCGACCCTGCCCCGTCCCACACAGCAGCACCCAGCACCACCACCGAGCACCACCCTCCTGCACCATCTCAACGACGAGAAAGTAGAGAGTCATGCGCACTGCCATCCGCGCACTGGCCATCACCGCGGCCGCGGCACTCACCGTGTCCGGCCTCGCAGCCTGCTCCTCCGGGTCGTCCGGTTCCGCCGGCGACTCGAAGACGCTCACCTACTGGGCGTCGAACCAGGGCACCTCCCTGCAGAACGACAAGGAGGTGCTGACCCCCGTCCTGAAGAAGTTCACCAAGGAGACCGGGATCAAGGTCGACCTCCAGGTCATCGGCTGGAACGACCTCCAGACGAAGATCCAGACCGCCGTCACGTCGGGCCAGGGCCCGGACGTGGTGAACATCGGCAACACCTGGGCGACCTCGCTCCAGGCCACCGGCGCCTTCCAGGAGTTCGGTGACTCGGAGATGAAGGCGATCGGCGGTGCCGACAAGTTCGGCAAGGTCGCGCTCTCCACCGGTGGTGCCCCCGGCAAGACCGTCACGAGCGTCCCGCTCTACGGCCTCGCCTACGGCCTGTTCTACAACAAGCAGATGCTCGCCGACGCCGGCGTCGAAGCCCCCACCACCTGGGAGGAGCTGACCGCCGCGGCGAAGAAGCTCACCACCGGTGGCAAGTACGGCTTCAGCCTCGCCGGTGGCTCGTACACCGAGAACGCGCACTTCGCGTTCATCAACTCGGCGCAGAACGGCGGCGAGTGGTTCGACAAGGACGGCAAGCCGACCTTCGCGTCGGACGAGAACGTCGACGGCATCAAGCGCTACATCGACCTGATGCAGGACACCAAGGCGGCGAACCCCTCGAACGCGCAGTACGACAACGCGAACCAGTCGGTCGCGGACTTCGCGAACAAGAAGGCCGCGATGATCCTCAACCAGAACAACGCGAACACCACCATCGAATCGCTCGGCATGAAGTCCGACGAGTTCGGTGTGGTGCCGCTGCCGGCACCGAGTGGCGGCGAGCAGATCGCCAGCTTCCCGGCCGGCATCAACCTCTCGATCTTCAAGAACACGAAGAACAAGGAGGGCGCGCTGAAGTTCGTCAAGTACATGACGAGCCCCGACACGCAGACCACGCTCGACAAGCCGTACGCGGCGCTGCCGGTGCTCGCTGCCGCGGCCGACTCCGTCACGGACGAGCAGACGAAGACGTTCCTCGACATCTACAACAACAAGGCGAAGCCGCTCCCGCTGGTGCCCGCCGAGGACCAGTTCGAGTCCACGGTCGGCAAGGCGATGAACGACATGTTCGCCAAGATCGCAACGGGTTCGAAGGTGTCCGACAAGGACATCAAGGACGCGCTGCAGACGGCCCAGGACCAGGTCTCCCAGGCCGCAGGTTGATCTGACGGGAGGCCCGGATCGCGTCCGCGAGGGCGCCGTCCGGGCCTCCCGCCCCACCGCTCGAACCACCTCCACCCCAGCCGGAAGGCCTGCCCATGTCCACGACGGTCCTGCCAGACTCCGAGGCCATCGACCTGACGCACACGAAGGCGCCGACCCTGTCGGGTCCGCCCCGTGGGAAGCGCCGCGTCCCGTGGCTCCCGTACGCGCTCGTCGGTCCCGCGATCCTCTTCGAACTGCTCATCCACATCGTGCCGATGCTCGTCGGCATCTGGATCAGCTTCGTCCAGCTCACCAAGTACTTCATCGCGAACTGGGGCGCCGCCCCGTTCGCCGGGCTGCGCAACTACTCCGTCGCGGTTGACTTCGATCAGGCCATCGGTCGTGGGCTGCTCAACTCGTTCCTCATCACCTGCGCGTTCACGATCCTCGTGGTCGGGCTCTCCTGGGGCTTCGGCATGGCCGCCGCCGTCGCGCTGCAGAAGCCGTTCCTCGGCCGAGGCCTGTTCCGCACGCTCTTCCTGATCCCCTACGCGCTGCCGATGTACGCCGGTGTGATCACCTGGAAGTTCATGTTCCAGCGTGACTCCGGAGCCCTGAACCACATCCTCGTGGACCAGTTGCACCTGTTCGGAGCCAACCCGCCGTTCTGGCTGATCGGCAACAACGCCTTCGTGGCCGTCGTGGTCGTCGCCATCTGGAAGACCTGGCCGTTCGCGTTCCTCATGCTCATGGCGGGTCTGCAGTCCGTGCCGGCCGACGTGTACGAGGCCGCGTCGGTCGACGGTGCCAAGCCCTTCCGCCAGTGGCGCTCCATCACCCTGCCGATGGTCCGCCCGGTGAACGTCACCCTCGTGCTCGTGATGTTCCTCTGGACGTTCAACGACTTCAACACACCGTTCGTGTTGTTCGGTTCGACCGCACAGCCCCCGGCCGCCGACCTGTTGAGCTTCCACATCTACAACGCGTCGTTCATCACCTGGAACTTCGGCTCCGGGGCCGCGATGAGCGTGCTGCTCCTCCTCTTCCTGCTCGTCGTCACCGGCATCTACCTGGCCGTCACCAACCGGAGGTCCGTCCGTGCGTGAAACAGTGGGCGCAAAGTCCTTCAAGGTCATCGTCCTCGTCCTGCTCACCGTCTTCACGGTGGTGCCGCTCTACGTGATGGTCACCACGGCGATCAAGCCGCTCGGTGACGTGCAGAACGACTTCACGTGGATCCCGTCGAACATCACCTTCCAGCCGTTCATCGACATGTGGTCGACCGTCCCGCTGGCGCGGTACTTCGTCAACTCGCTCGTGGTCTGCACGGTCGCGACGGTGTTCTCGCTGATCATCGCCACGTTCGCCGCCTACGCGGTGTCGCGGTGGAACTTCAAGGGCAAGAGCGCCTTCACCACGACGGTGCTCTCGACCCAGATGTTCCCCGGCGTGCTGTTCCTGCTGCCGCTGTTCCTGATCTTCACGAACCTCGGCAACTCACTCGGCATCCAGCTCGTCGGCAGCTGGCTCGGCCTGATCATCACGTACCTGACGTTCACGCTGCCGTTCTCGATCTGGATGCTCGCGGGCTACTTCGAGACGATCCCGCGGGAGCTCGACGAGGCCGCGATGGTCGACGGGTCCGGCCCGATGGGCGCGCTGTTCCGCATCATCCTGCCGTCGGCCCGCCCGGGTCTCGTGGCCGTCGGCATCTACTCGTTCATGACGGCCTGGGGTGAGGTGCTCTTCGCCTCCGTCATGACGAACGGTCTCGGCTCCACGCTCGCGGTCGGTCTGCAGCAGTACTCGACGCAGACGAACGTGTACTGGAACCAGATCATGGCCGCGTCGCTGGTCGTGTCGATCCCGGTCGTCATCGCGTTCCTCGTGGTGCAGCGCCAGTTCGTCGCCGGTCTGACCGCCGGTGCGGTGAAGTAGCCGTACCCCACTGACGGGAGGCGCGGCGCGGGTCCGTCCCGCACCGCGCCTCCCGTCCGTCATGCGGCCCCAGCCGCAGAACGCCGGTGTTCGTGCGTCGCATCGCGGCTTGCTGCGGCGTTTCCGACGGACACCGGTGTCCTGCCTCCCAGCCGGCCGCTCGCTCGCCAGTCGGCCGCTCGCTCGACCGACCACGCACGACAGGATGGACACATGACCGAGACCCGTGGGCGGCAGCTGCTGCCCGGCCAGACCAGCCGCGTGCACGTGTACGACGTCGAGACGCGGACCGCGCGGCTGGTGTTCGCCTCGGACACGGTGCTCGTCGAGGCCCCGAACGTCCTGGACGCCGACACGCTCGTCCTGAACGGCGACGGGGACCTCTGGCTGCTGCCGCTGCCGGAGGCCGGGACCGTCCTCGACGAGACCGCCCTGGTGCCGGTGCCGATGGACGGCGTGCCCGAGATCAACAACGACCACGTGCTCGACCCGTCGGGGGAGTCCGTCGTCGTGAGCGCCCGCGACGGCGAGCTGTACCGCGTGCCGCTGCCCGCCGGGGGAGCGGGCGTCCGGATCACGGACACCGCACGCGCCCTGCCCGTGGTGCGGAAGTACTACCTGCACGGCATCGCCCCGGACGGGTCGACGCTGGCCGCCATCGTCGGCGACCTGTCCGAGGACGGCGTCTGGACGACCGACGTCGCGCTCGTCGACCCCGTGACGGGAGAGCCGACCTTCCTCACCCGGGACGAACACCCGACGGACGGTTGCTCGTACGCCGGAGACGTCCTGCTGTTCAACACCGAGCGGTTCACCCCCGGCACCGCACAGCTCGCCGCGCTGCGGGACGGGTCGACCGAGCCCGTGCAGATCACCGGCGACGAGCGGGTGAACTGGTTCCCGCACGTCTCCCCGGACGGCACACACCTGCTGTACCTGTCGTACGAGCCGGGCGTGCAGGGGCACCCCGCCGACCACCGCGTGGAGCTCCGACTGCTGCCCGGGGTCCTGGCACGGGGTGCGCGGATCGCGGTGGTGCCCGAGACCCTGGTCACCCTCGACGGCGGGCAGGGGACCGTGAACGTCCCACCGTGGGCGCCGGACTCGTCGTGGTTCGCGTACTGCGACTACCCGGTCACGACGGCGGGCTGACTCGGGAACACCGGTGTCGGTGCGCCGCGCCGCGGCGATCCGCGGTGCGACGCACGAACACCGGTGTCCCGCCACTGACCGGTCCTCCCGCCCGGCGGATCAGCCGCGACTAGACGTCGCGCACCTGTCCCTGCTTGATGTGGAGCCGGCGCTCCGCCCGCCGCGCCACCCACGAGTCGTGTGTCACGATGACGACCGTCAGCCCGCGGTCCTTCCACTGCCGTTCGATGAGGCCCATGATCTCGTCACGGGTGCCCTCGTCCAGCGCACCGGTCGGCTCGTCCGCCAGCAGGACGGTCGGGTCCTTCACCAGCGCGCGGGCGATCGCGACGCGCTGCTGCTGGCCGCCGGAGAGCTCGGCGGGCAGGTGGTCGAGACGTTCCTCGAGGCCGACCTCACGCAGTGCGGTCGTGGCACGTCCGCGGACCTCGGCACGGGACCGGTTGGCCAGGCTGCCCGCGAACGCGGTCTCGACGTTCTCCAGCGCGGTCAGGGTCGGGATGAGGTTGAAGCTCTGGAACACGAAGCCGATCTCGGTGGCCCGGACGTCGGTGAGGGCACGGTCGCCGAGGGAGGCGCCGTCCCGGTCGCCCAGGTGCACCGAGCCACTGCTCGGCCGGTCGAGCGCACCGAGCATCTGCAGCAGCGTCGACTTGCCGCCGCCGGTCGGCCCCTGGACGGCGACGAGCTGCCCCTGCGGGATCTCGAGGTCCACCCCGGCCAGCGCGGTGACGGTGCGGTTCTTCTGCCGGTACGTCTTCGTCACGCCCGACAAGCGGTACGCGGGTCGGGAGGCGATGGGCACGCCACCCGTGGTGGCTGCGGTCTCGGTGGTGGTCACGATGGCTCCTGGATCGGTCGTCTGGGTGGTGGGTGCTGCCGGGTGTTCGCGGTTCGTCGACCGCATCACGCCACGCTCCGCAGCGCTTCCGCGGGGCGGAGACGGGAGGCCCGCCACCCGCCGAGCGCGCCGGCGAGCAGTCCGCCGAGGACCGCGAGCCCGATCGCGAGCAGGATCACCTCGACCGTGACGGGGGCGTGCAGGACGACGTCCGTGGTCGCCGCCGTCTGCCCGCCACCGCCGAAGCCGCCCGCGGGGGCGCCGCCGGTCGTGCCGCTGCCGGCCGCTGCCGTCGCGGCCGCTCCGGGCACGGCACCGCCGGCGCCGGGCCCGTTCCGGGTGCTGGTGGCGGCGCTCGCCGAGACCGTGGGGGCGATCACGTTCACCACGAGGATGCCGACGAGTCCGGCCGCGGCGCCGATCACGCCGCCGATCAGGCCCTGCACGAGTGACTCGCCCGCGACCTGCCGGGTGATGCGGCCGTTCGACCAGCCGATGGCCTTCAGCGTGCCGAACTCTCGGGTCCGTCGGGTGACACCCGAGATGGTGAACAGGATCGCGATGAGGAACGCCGCCGCCAGGACGACGATCGACAGCCACCGGCCGAGGTTCGACACGAGCGTCGACGCCGTCGCGAGGGAACCGGACACGCTCGAGGCGAGGTCGGACTCGGTGGAGACGGTCGCGCTCGCCAACGCCTTCTGCAGCGCGGTCTTGATCGTCGCGACGTCCGAGGACGACTCCGCGGACACGTAGATCGAGGTCACCTTCCCGGTCAGGTCGGCGAGCGTCTGCGCGGTGTCGAGCGGGATGTACGTGTTCGATCCGGTGGTGGACGCGGACCCGGTCGAGGCGACGATCCCGATCACGTCGAACGTCTTCCCACCGATCGAGACGGTGTCGCCGACGGCCTTCGACTCGCTCTTCGCGTACGCGGAGTCGAGCACGGCGACGTCCTTGCCGGCGTCCGCCGTGGTGAAGGTCCGGCCCTTCGTGGTCTCGGTGCTGGTGAGCGGGCCGACCGTGTCGCCGGACACCGGGATGCCGGTCACGGTGAACGAGTCGACGCTGAACGAGCCGCCGCCGAAGCCGCCGCCGCCCTGGTCGGTGCCGCTCGGCGGCCCGCCCTGTGCTGTGCTGTCACTGCTGCTGCTGCTGCTGCTGCCGTCGCTCTGCTCGACCTGCCCCGAGAACGTGCTGTTCTCGAGCGTCAGGACCCCGGTCGCGGCCTCGACCCCGTCCGTGCCGGTGACCGTCGCCACGTTCGCCGCGCTCAGGGTGCTCGACCCGCGGGACACCGCGAGGCGGGACTGGGACAGGTCCGTCGACCCGCTGCTGCTGTCCGACGAGCCCTGGTCGCCGAAGTCGAACGACGGACGCCCGGTGCTGCTCGACGACGGGGTCTCGGTCTTCGTGACCGTGATGTCGGTGCCGACGCCGTACACGGACTGCAGGACGCTGGACTGGGCGGACTGCACGCCGCTCGCGATCGACGACACGATGACGACGAGCGCGATGGCCAGTGCCATCCCGACGGCGATGATCACCGTCTGCTTCTTGCGGTTCGTCAGTTCGCGCCTGAGGTAGGTCAGGAACATGGTTCTCCTCGGTGGGGGCCGGCTCGGGGAGCACCGGTCGCGCGGATCGCGCGGCGGGGGCCGACGAGGAGAACCTAGGAAGCGCCGCCAAGGGCACCCCTTCGGTCCGCTATGAGGACGCCATGGAGGTCAGGACGCGTCGCCGTGGGTCCGCCGGAGGTGCTCCGCGTACCCGCCGGGCGTCCGGCCGTGGAACCGGCCGCTCGTGCTCGCGCCGTGCGCCTGGCTGATCACGACCCCTCTCACTGCGAGTTCGATGCACAGGGCGCACTGGGACGGGCCACAGACGGCTCATAGGAATCTCTCGATACTCGAAGACGTGACCATCTCCCAGCCCTCCGCACCCCCGCGTCTCACACGTGCCGACGGTTCCCCGTTGCGCATCCTGGTCGTCGACGACGAAGCCAGCCTCACCGACCTGCTCTCGATGGCGCTCCGCTACGAGGGCTGGGACGTCCGCAGCGCGAACGGCGGCCAGGACGCCCTCACCAAGGCCCGCGAGTTCCGCCCCGATGCGATGGTGCTCGACGTGATGATGCCGGACCTCGACGGACTGCAGGTCCTCAGCCGACTCCGGCAGAACAACGACGACACCCCGGTGCTGTTCCTCACCGCCAAGGACTCCGTCGAGGACCGCGTCACCGGGCTCACCGCCGGCGGCGACGACTACGTCACCAAGCCGTTCTCCCTCGAAGAGGTCGTCGCGCGCCTCCGAGGGCTCATCCGTCGCTCGCAGATCTCCGTCAGCGAGGCCGGGGACTCCCGCATCGTCGTCGGGGACCTGGTGCTCGACGAGGAGTCGTACGAGGTGACCCGCGCCGGCCGCGCCGTCGAGTTGACCGCCACCGAGTTCGAGCTGCTCCGCTTCCTCATGCGCAACCCGCGCCGCGTCCTGTCGAAGGCGCAGATCCTCGACCGGGTGTGGTCGTACGACTTCGGTGGCAAGTCCTCCGTCGTCGAGATCTACATCTCGTACCTGCGCAAGAAGATCGACGTCGGCGAGGAGCCGATGATCCACACCGTGCGTGGCGTCGGCTACGTCATCAAGCCCACCGCCTGACGCCGGGCGCCCTCATGACCCTCCGTCGCCGGCTCGTCCTGAGCATCGTCGCCCTCGTCGTCGCCGTCAGCGCGGTGATCGGGGGCGGCAGCATCGTCGCGCTGTTCTCCATCCAACGCTCGGCGATCGACGAGCAGTTGCAGTACGCGACGAACCGAGCGCAGCGGTCGGTCGAGCAGCAGGGGCCGAACGGGCCGGGGTCGGAGTTCGGTCGTCCGTCGGGCCAGGCGGCCGGGACGCTCACGGTCTACGTCGTCGACGGCAACGTGGTCGCGGGGAGCCTGCTCGACAACTCCGGCAAGGTCGACCAGCTGTCGAGCGCGGTCGTCCGGCCACTGAGCGGGCTCCGTGTCGACGGGCGCCCGCACACGATCGCCCTCGGTTCCGACGTCGGGCGCTACCGGGTCACGGCGGCCGCTGTCGGGCCCGCGGTCCTCGTCGTCGGCCTGCCCCTCGCCCCGGTGTACGAGAGTGTGTGGAAGCTGTTCGGGGTGGTGCTCGTGGTCACCGGGCTCGCCCTCCTCGCCGCTTCCCTGGTCGCGGCCGCCGCGGTCCGACGAGCGCTCCGGCCACTCGACCGCGTCGCCGAGACCGCTTCCACCGTCGCCCGGATGCCGCTCGACCGCAGCAACGCCCTCGACGGCGTCCGTGTCCCCGACGCCGACCCCGCGACCGAGGTCGGCCGGGTCGGCACCGCGTTCAACCGGATGCTCGGGCACATCGGCAACGCCATGCAGGCCCGGGAGCGGTCCGAGCAGAAGGTCCGGCAGTTCGTCGCGGATGCCTCCCACGAGCTCCGGACGCCCCTGGCATCGATCCGCGGGTACGCCGAACTCACCCGACGGATGGGTGCCGACCTGCCGCCGGACGTCGTCTACGCGATGAGCCGGGTCGAGTCGGAGTCCGTCCGGATGACCTCGATGGTCGAGGACCTGCTGCTGCTCGCCCGCCTCGACGAGGGCCGCGAGATCCAGTTCGCCGACGTCGACCTGACCGGTCTCGTGCTCGACGCCGTGAACGACGCCCACGCTGCCTCGCCGGACCACCCGATCGAGGTCGACCTGCCGTCCGAACCCGTCGAGGTCGTCGGCGACGCCGCACGCCTGCACCAGGTGATCGTCAACCTCGTCACCAACGCCCGGACCCACACGCCCGACGGCACGCGGATCACGGTCGGCATCGCGCCGGCGTCGGACGGCGGTGTCGACCTCACCGTCCGCGACGACGGGCAGGGGATCGACCCCGAGTTCCTGCCGAAGCTCTTCGAGCGGTTCGCCCGCGCCGACAGCTCGCGGTCGCGGACCGCGGGGTCGACGGGACTCGGACTCGCGATCGTCGACGCCGTCGTGCAGGCGCACGGCGGGCGGGTCAGCGTGGCGAGCGAGCCGGGGGACACGGTGTTCACGGTGCACCTGCCGGAGCGCGGCGCGGAGACGGCTGGTGCTGGTGGTGCTGCTGCTGGCGCAGGTGTGACCGATGCGGGTACGGCCGGTGCAGCGGTCGGCTCCGCGGCATCGGACGCGTCGGACTCCGCGGCATCGGACGCGTCGGACTCCGTGGCATCGGGCGCGTCGGACGCGTGGGCCGAGGTGCCGGGGCGTTCCTGACCGGACCGGCGGGGCGGAGGTGGGGCGGGCCTCCAGGCCGGACCCGAGGTTCCGGAACGCGCCCGGGCTGTGGTACCGTTCTGTTCAGCCAAAGACCGCTGGTCGTCGCTGCCGTGCTCACGCACGGACAGTGACCGAAGGTCCTCGTCACGAGGCAGCCCGCGCAGGTGTTCAGAACCACTCCCACACATCGTGCGGGAGCAGCTCCGAGCCTCTGCGCCGGAGCTTTTTTCGTGTGCGGGTTGTGTTCACCACAGCCATGGGACCCGGGGCTGCCAGCAAGAACCCCAAGGAGAACCATGGCGAACAAGGAAGCTGCGGTCGCCGAGCTCACGGAGTCCTTCCGTAGCTCGAACGCCGTTCTGCTCACCGAGTACCGCGGTCTCACGGTCGCGCAGCTCAAGGAGCTCCGCAACTCGATCCGTGAGCACGCCACGTACGCCGTGGTGAAGAACACGCTGACCAAGATCGCGGCCAACGAGGCAGGCATCACGTCGTTCGACGACGAGCTCGCCGGTCCGTCCGCTCTCGCCTTCGTCCACGGTGACACCGTCGCCGTCGCGAAGTCGCTGCGTGCATTCGCCAAGGCGAACCCCGAGCTCGTGGTGAAGGGTGGTTACTTCGACGGTAACCCGCTCTCCGCGACCGAGGTGGACAAGCTCGCCGACCTCGAGTCCCGCGAAGTGCTGCTCGGCAAGCTCGCCGGCGCCTTCAAGGCCTCGCTGTTCGGTGCTGCGTACCTGTTCAACGCACCCCTCTCGCAGGCCGTCCGCACGGTGGACGCCCTCCGCGAGAAGCAGGAGTCCGCGGCCTGACCAGGCACGCGTTCCACAACCACATCACGTACTGAGTAGTAGGAGAAAATCATGGCGAAGCTTTCGCAGGACGAGCTCATCGAGGCCTTCAAGGAGCTCACGCTCATCGAGCTCTCGGACTTCGTGAAGAAGTTCGAAGAGGTCTTCGAGGTCACCGCTGCTGCCCCCGTCGCGGTCGCCGCGGCCGGTGGCGCTGCTGCCCCCGCCGAGGAGGTCGAGGAGAAGACCGAGTTCGACGTCGTGCTCAAGTCGGCCGGTGACAAGAAGATCCAGGTCATCAAGGAGGTCCGTGGCCTCACGTCGCTCGGCCTGGGCGAGGCCAAGGCGCTCGTCGAGACCGCTGACGCGAAGATCCTCGAAGGTGCGAACAAGGAAGCTGCCGACAAGGCGAAGGCTGCCCTCGAGGCCGTCGGCGCCACCGTCGAGCTCGTCTGAGTCCGACCTTCTGGTCACGAAGGCCGCTGCCCCTCCGGGCGGCGGCCTTCGTCGTGTGCGGGCCGGGGGCGGGCCGGGGGCGGCGACTTTTCGCGCTGAGCGACACGGTTCGCGGCCGGACCCGCGAACCGTGTCGCTGAGCGCGAAAAGTCCCACCGCTCACAGCCGGACACCGTGCGCCCGGAAGAGTGCTCGCAGGCGGTCTGGCTCGACGAGATGCCACCAGGTCACGCGGATGACCGCTCGGACCTCCGGCCGAGACCGGATCCGGTCTTCCCGGACTTTCTCGCGCCAGAGCACCTCCGCCGGGTCCGACGTGCCGATCATCGTCGGATCGCGGTACTTCTGCTTCCCGTCGAACTCGACCACGACTCCCCGGCTCGGGAGCCAGAAGTCGACGCGATCACGTCGCCCGTCAGGCAGGACGAACTCGTGCTGCGGGATCGTCGCCGGCGCTCCGATCTCGACCAGACGGATCGCCGTGAACGACTCCCCGGGTGACTCGTGTCGCTCGTCGAGCGCGGACAGGACGAGCTGAGCACGGGCTGAGCCGCGGGCCGGACCGAGGGGGAGCTCCTCGGCGAGACGGGATGGCTCGATGACCCGTGCTCGGACCGCGGCGTCGACGGCGACTGCTGCGACGTGCACCGGCGCACTGACGATGAGCGCGACAGCCGTGGGGACCGGAGCCGTCACCGGTACGCCGTCGAGTCGCACGGGGTCCACTGCGGGGAGCGGACCCGCGTGCCGCACCAGGCCGGCTCGGTGCACGGTCGTGGTGCGGCGGTCATCGATGACGTGCACGCGTTCTGGCGCTGGCCCGATCAACGGCCAGCCAAGAGCGAGGGCAGCCGTGACGTGCGAGAAACCCGTTCCCTCCTCCAGCTCGGGAGCCACCGCACGAGCCCGGGCGAGGTGCCGTCCGGTCTCCTCGAGCGCCTCCCACTCTCCGCGGGGCATGTACACGCCCTGCCGGATCAGGACGACGTCGCCAGACCGGTGCGCTCGCTGCGTTGCTCTCGCGGCACTGCGATCGGCCATGTCGGTTCGGAGGAGGTGCGGTCGCTTCCGGTGGTGCTCCATGGCCCATCGTGTGGCTCCGGATCGCTCCGTCGGTCTCGCCATGCTCGCGCTGTGGACGGCGGCCCGTGGTGGCGCCACTGTGGAGGACGAGTACGTTTCGCGCCCAGCGACACCGTTCGGGCTCCTGAGCGCGAGTGGTGTCGCTGGGCGCGAAACTCGGGCCAGGGCGGCCGCGGGCCAGGGCCGCTACGCGAGCGTGCTGTGGCGGCGGCCGTAGGCCACGTAGAGCACGGCGCCGGCGACCATCCAGATGCCGAACGCGATCCACGTCCCCGCGCCCAGTGTCGCCGCCAGGAACAGGCAGAACAGGACTCCGAGCACCGGCACCACGGGGAAGAACGGCACGCGGTACGACCGTTCCAGGTCCGGCTGGGTCCGACGGAGCACGATCACCGAGACGTTCACGAGGGCGAACGCGATGAGGGTGCCGATGCTGGTCGCGTCGGCGAGCTCCCCGAGGGGGAGGAGCGCCGACACGATCGTGACCACGATGCCGACGATGAGCGTGTTCGCGATCGGGGTCCCGGTGCGCGGGGACACCCGGCCGAACACCTTCGGCACGAGACCGTCACGCGCCATGGTGAGCAGGATGCGGGTCTGGCCGTAGAGCACGGTGAGGACGACACTGGCGATCGCGATGACGGCACCGACCGAGAACACGAGCGCGACGACGGGCAGCCCGGTGACGTCGACGACGATGCGGACGAGTGAGGCCTCGTCGGCCGAGAACGACGTCCACGACCGCGCGCCGATCGCCGCGACGGCCACCAGGATGTACAGCGCGGTGATGAGCGCGATCGACCCGATGATGGCGCGCGGCAGGTCGCGGCGGGGGTCCTTCGCCTCTTCGCCGGCGGTTGATGCGGCGTCGAACCCGATGTACGAGAAGAACAGCCGAGAGGCCGCCGCGCTGACGCCCGCCGCGCCCATCGGGGCGAGCGGTTCGAAGTTCCCGACCCGGAACGCCGAGAACACCACGATGACGAAGAACACCAGCAGCGCGATCTTCACGAGCACCATCAGCGTGTTCACCCAGGCGCTCTCCTTCGCCCCGGGCAGCAGGATCAGCATCGCGACGAGGACGAGCGCGGCCGCCGGCAGGTTGACCATCCCGCCGTCACCCGGAGGCGCGGACAGCGCGGTCGGCAGGTGCAGTCCGAAGACGCGCAGGGTCTCGTCGACGTACTCGCTGGCACCGACGGCGACGGCGGCGACGGACACCGCGTACTCGAGGACCAGGCACCACCCGCAGACCCAGGCGATGCCCTCGCCCATCGTCGCGTACGTGTAGGAGTAGCTCGACCCGGAGGTGGGGACGGCACCGGCCATCTCCGCGTAGGACAGTGCCGAGAGCAGCGCAGCGACGCCGGCGAGGACGAAGGAGATCCAGACGGCGGGCCCGGCGAGTGGCACGGCGGTGCCGAGGACGACCAGGATGCCGGTGCCGAGGGTCGCGCCGACGCTGATCATGGTCAGGTGCCACACCCCCAGGGTCCGGCGGAGCGGCTGTCCGTCGACCCCCTCCGCCGCCTCTGCGCGGAGCTGCTCCACGGGCTTCCGCCGGAGGAGCTGACGGGCGAGTGACGGCGCGGACGACATGGGACCTCACGGGAGCGCTGGCGGGGGACGGGTCATCGTCCCACGGCCCCCGGACGGGGTCCAAACCGGACGCGTCCGGTCCTCCACGCGGGAGGCCCGGATCACCTCCGTCCACAGCCGTCGGCGAACGCGTCGGGCCGGGTCGGTGGGCGGGCGTACATTCGTGCGAGGACGACGCCGCGAGGCGTGGAGAGGGTGTCGATGAGTCAGATGGGCTCCGTCGCCGGTGGCGGCGGGATGCGTGGTGGTGGGCCGGGCGGCGGGCACGGCCGCAGCCGGATCTCCAGTGGGGACCCGGACGCGCAGCGTGCCGCGAACGCGGAAGCGCCCCGGATCCCGCACCTGCTCCGGCGCATCGCGGCGCTCTTCGTCCCGCACCGTCGCTCGATCAGCCTGACCGTCGTCCTCGTCCTCGTCGGGGCCGCGGTCTCGGTGATCCCGCCCCTCCTGACCCAGCAGGCCTTCGACCGCGGGTTGTTCCCGCCCGGCGGACGTCCGGACGTGCCGGTCCTCGCCGAACTGGTCGGCGGCATGATCGGGCTGTGGATCCTCAGCGCCGGCATCGGCGTCTGGCAGACCTACCTGACCGCGACGGTCGGCAACAGGGTCATGGGCGCCATGCGGATGCGGCTGTTCGGGCACCTGCAGCGCATGGAGCTGGCGTTCTTCACCCGGACCAAGACCGGCGTGATCCAGAGCCGGTTGCAGAACGACGTCGGCGGCGTCGCGAGCGTGCTGAACAACACGATCTCGTCGGTGCTCGGCAACACCGTCACGGTCATCGCGGCCGTCGTCGCGATGTTGCTGCTGAGTTGGCAGATGACCCTCGTGGCCGTCGTGCTCCTCCCGCTGCTCGTGATCGCGCAGCGCAAGGTGGGCAAGGTCCGCGCACGCATCGCCGCGCAGACCCAGGAGTCGCTGTCGGACATGACGACGATCACGCAGGAGACCCTGAGCGTGTCGGGGATCCTGCTCGCGAAGAGCTTCAACCAGCAGCGCAGCGAGATCCACCGCTACGGCGACGAGAACCGCAACCAGATCGGGCTGCAGGTCCGCCAGCAGATGTCCGGTCAGTGGTTCTTCGCGATCGTGCAGATCTTCCTGTCCATCATCCCCGCGGTGATCTACCTGGTGGCCGCGTACCTCATCGAAGGCGGCATCCCGATCACCGCCGGCACGATCGTGGCGTTCACGACCGTGCAGTCCCGGCTGCTGTTCCCGACGGTCGGCCTGCTCCGGGTCGTCCTCGACCTGCAGACCTCCGGCGCGCTGTTCGCCCGCATCTTCGAGTACTTCGACCTCGAGCCCGCGATCACGGACGCCCCCACGGCGAAGCCCGTCGACGAGCGTCGGGTCGGGCACGTGGCCTTCGACGACGTCTCGTTCGCCTACCCGGACGGCGAGCCGGACAAGCCGACCCTGCGCGGCGTCTCGTTCGAGTTGCAGCCGGGGCAGTTCGCGGCCTTCGTCGGACCCTCGGGCGCGGGCAAGACCACGATCTCGTACCTGGTCCCGCGGCTGTACGAGGCGACGGCGGGCTCCGTCCGGTTCGCCGGGCAGGACGTCCGCGACATCGTGCACGAGGACCTCATGGCGCACATCGGCATCGTCAGTCAGGAGACCTACCTGTTCCACTCGTCGATCGGCGACAACCTGCGGTACGCCAAGCCGGACGCGACTGATGCCGAGCTCGAGCGTGCGGCACGGGCGGCGAACATCCACGAGACGATCGCGTCGTTCCCGGACGGCTACGACACGATCGTCGGGGAGCGGGGGTACCGGCTCTCCGGCGGCGAGAAGCAGCGGATCGCGATCGCCCGTGTGCTGCTCAAGGACCCGCCGGTCCTCGTGCTCGACGAGGCGACGAGTGCGCTCGACTCGATCTCGGAGCGTGTCGTACAGGCGGCGCTGGACACCGCGGCCCGCGGGCGGACGACCATCTCGATCGCGCACCGGCTGTCGACCATCCGTGATGCCGACGTCGTCTTCGTCCTCGACCACGGCCAGATCATCGAGCAGGGGACGCACGACGAACTCCTCGCGCTCGGTGGCACGTACTCGACGCTGCACGAGCAGCAGAGCGACCCGGTCGTGACCGCCCGGAGCTGACGCGGCGGCTGACCGGCGGCCCACCTGGCGTGCAGACCTGCGGCCGACCGCGGCCGACCACCGGTGCCCGGTCGGAGCGGCGCCAGGTGTGCCCTGGCTGAGCATCCGTCGCCGGAGGACGCACAGCGGAACCGCCCGCCTAGACTCGTCGGGTGCGTTACGCGAACTCCGTCGTCGACCTCGTCGGCGACACCCCGCTGGTCAAGCTGAACCGGGTCACCGCCGGGCTCCGGGCGACCGTCCTGGTCAAGGTCGAGTACTTCAACCCGGGCGGCTCCGCGAAGGACCGCATCGCGACGCGGATCATCGACGCTGCCGAAGCGTCCGGTGACCTGCGCCCCGGCGGCACGATCGTCGAACCGACCTCGGGCAACACCGGTGTCGGCCTCGCCCTGGTCGCCCAGCAGCGCGGGTACCGCTGCGTGTTCGTGCTCCCCGACAAGGTCGGCGAGGACAAGCGGAACGTCCTGACCGCCTACGGCGCCGAGATCGTCGTCACCCCGACCGCCGTCGCTCCCGAGGACCCGGAGTCCTACTACTCCGTGTCCGATCGCCTGGTGCGCGAGATCCCCGGCGCCTACAAGCCGAACCAGTACGCCAACCCGAACGGCCCCCGCAGCCACTACGAGACCACGGGTCCCGAGATCTGGCGCGACACCGAAGGGCAGCTCACCCACTTCGTCGCGGGTGTCGGTACCGGTGGCACGATCTCCGGCACCGGTCGGTTCCTCAAGGAAGCCTCCGACGGACGCGTCCGGATCGTCGGCGCCGACCCCGAGGGCTCCGTCTACTCCGGCGGCACCGGCCGTCCGTACCTCGTCGAGGGCGTCGGCGAGGACTTCTGGCCGCCCGCGTACGACGCCGGTGTGCCGGACGAGATCATCGCCGTCTCGGACGCCGACTCGTTCGCCATGACGCGGCGCCTCGCCCGTGAAGAGGGACTGCTCGTCGGCGGGTCGAGTGGCATGGCCGTGGTCGCCGCGCTCCGTGCCGCCGAGTCGCTGTCCGAGGACGACGTCGTCGTGGTCCTGCTGCCCGACGGGGGACGCGGCTACCTCGGCAAGATCTTCAACGACCGGTGGATGCGGTCCTACGGTTTCGCGGAGACCGACGACGAGCGCTCCGTGGGGGACCTGATCGCCGGCAAGGACGGCCGCCTGCCCGATCTCGTGCATGCGCACCCGTCGGACACCATCCGCGACGTGGTCGACATCATGACGAAGTACGGCGTCTCGCAGATGCCCGTCCTCAGCGCCGAACCTCCCGTCGTGATGGGCGAGGTCGTCGGCGCGATCGAGGAGAAGGCCCTGCTCGAGCAGGTCTTCACCGGAGCCGCGGCCATGGCCGACGCTCTGTCCCCGTTCGTCGGCGACCCGCTGCCCCTGATCGGCATCGGCGAGTCCGTGTCCGCAGCCCGTCGCGCCCTCGAAGGGGCCGACGCCCTGCTCGTCGTCGGCGACGGCAAGCCGGTCACGGTCCTCACCCGCCACGACCTCCTCACCTACCTGTCCGAGTGACGGCCGCCGCCGCGAACGCCGCCCAGACGGCGACGGCATGACGGCAGCAAGCACGACGGCAGCCCGCACGACAGCAGCAAGCACGACCGCAGCCCGCACGACAGCCGCCCGCAGGGCCGCAGCACCGCACCACGCTGCCCACCCGCACCGCCCCACCCAGACCGCACCGAGCCTCCAGGAAGGGGCACCCACGACATGACCGAGTTCAGCACCCGCGCCATCCACGCCGGCCAGGAGCCCGACGGCCCCACCGGCGCCGTCATCCCGCCCCTGTACCTGACGTCGACCTACGTGCAGGACGGCATCGGCGGGCTGCGGGGCGGCTACGAGTACTCCCGCTCCGGCAACCCGACGCGGGACTCGCTGCAGACCCTGCTGGCCGACCTGGACGGCGGCGTCGCGGCGTACTCGTTCTCGTCCGGCCTGGCGGGGGAGGACGCCCTGCTCCGCGCCTACCTGGAGCCGGGCGCCCGGATCGTGATGGGCAACGACGTCTACGGCGGCACCCACCGCCTGGCGAACCGCCTGCACGTGCCGTGGGGCATCGACCTCGTCACGGTGGAGATGAGCGAGCCGGACCGTGTCCGTGCCGCGCTCGCCGACAGCCCGGCGAAGACCGTGCTGTGGGTGGAGACCCCGACGAACCCGCTCATGAAGATCGCGGACATCGAGACCCTCGCCGCCATCGGACACGAGGCCGGTGCACTCGTCGTCGTCGACAACACCTTCGCGTCGCCGGCCCTGCAGCAGCCGCTGTCGCTCGGTGCCGACGTCGTCGTGTACTCGACGACGAAGTACCTCGGCGGGCACTCGGACGTCGTCGGCGGCGCTGTCGTGCTGCGTGACCAGGAGCTCGCGGACACGGTGCAGTTCGTGCAGTTCGGCGGCGGCGCGATCTCGTCCCCGTTCGACGCCTGGCTGACGATCCGGGGCATCAAGACCCTCAGCGTCCGCATGGAACGGCACTCCGCGAACGCCCAGACCGTCGCCGAGGCGCTGCTCGCCCACCCGGCCGTCGAGCACGTCTACTACCCGGGCCTGCCGGAGCACCCGGGACACGACGTCGCGGCCAAGCAGATGCGCGGCTTCGGCGGCATGCTGTCGGTGGCACTCGCCGGTGGCCCCGAGGCGGCGAAGCGGTTCGCCGAGTCGACCGAGTTGTTCGCGCTGGCGGAGTCGCTCGGCGGCGCGGAGTCCCTCATCGGGTACCCGAGCGAGATGACGCACGCCTCGGTCAAGGGCACCGAGCTCGCCGTTCCGGAGAACGTCGTCCGCCTGTCGGTCGGCATCGAGGACGCCGGTGACCTCGTCGCGGACGTGCAGCAGGCACTCGAGCGCTGACCCCGTCCTACGATGAACGGGTGACCTCCACGACGGCGCCGCGGCCGAGCCTCTTCGAGCGCCGGCGCCTCGTCGCCACCGTGGGCATGGTCGCGATCGTGGCGGTCTCGGCGTTCCAGAACCTTGCGATGACGACGATCATGCCGGTGATCGCCGCCGACCTGGACGGCGAGGCGCTGTACTCCCTGAGCTTCGCGGCACCGCTCGCGGCCGGCGTGCCGGGCATGGTCCTGGCGGGCAACTGGACCGACCGGGCGGGCGGCCGGGTGGTCGCATGGGTGTCCGCCGCGCTGTTCGCGCTCGGCACCGCCATCGTGATGCTCGCCCCGACGATGCCGGTGTTCCTCGCCGGGCGTCTGGTCGAGGGCTTCGGCGCGGGCGCGATCGACGTGGTCCTCTACGTGCTGGTCGCGCGGGTCTTCCCCGCGGAACTGCACGGGGCGGTGTTCGCCGGGTTCGCGGCCGCGTGGGTCGTGCCGGCACTGATCGGTCCGGCGCTGGCGGGCATCGTGACCGACGCGTTCGGTTGGCACTGGGTCTTCGCGGGTGCCCTCGGCATCGCGGTGGTCGCGTTCGCGTGCCTGGTTCCGACGCTCCGCCGCCTGCACCCACCCGTCCTGGATGCCCGCCCGCCATGGCACCGCGGGCGCATCGGGTGGTCGGTCGCCGCCGCTGCCGCGGTGCTGCTGCTCAACCTGGCCCCGGACCTGCCCGTCCCGGTCCGGGTCGCCGCGGTGCTGGTCGGGCTCGTCGGCGCCTGGTCTGCGCTGCGCCCACTGCTGCCCAGGGGCACCTTCACCGGCGGGCCCGGCCTGCCGTCGGTGGTCCTGCTCCGCGGGGTCCTGGCTGCCGGGTTCTTCGGCAGCGAGGCCTACGTCCCGTTCCTGCTCCAAGCGCAGCACGGACTGAGCGCCTCGGCTGCCGGACTCGCCCTGACCGTGGCGGCACTGAGCTGGGCGTCGGCGAGTTGGGCGCACGGACGTCTCGGCGAGAGCCGGCTGCCCGCCGCCCGTGCGTTCGGCGCGGGTCTCGGGCTGGTCCTGGTCAGCCTGCTGTCGGCGCTCGCGGTGGCGCTGTTCGACCTGCCCGCCTGGGTGCTCGTCGCCGGGTGGTTCGTCGGCGGCGCGGGGATGGGAGTCGCCTACCCGCGGACCTCGATGCTCACGCTCCGGTTCTCGCGCGAGGGCGACGACGGGTTCGCGAGCTCAGCGCTGACGATCGCGGATGCGTCGGGGAGCGTCGTCGGGCTCGCGGTGGCCGGGCTGCTGTTCACGGGCGCCGGTGGTCGGGACGAGCCCCTCGCGTTCACACTGGTGTTCGTGGCGATGACCCTGATCGCCCTCGTGGGGCTCGTCGCCGTCCGACGACTCGGCGCGGTCCCGCCGCCGCCGCGGCCGGGCGGGTAGCGTGGCAGACCCGGAACGAGGAGGAACCGTGCGCCGCACCGCCGCTGCCGTCCTGACTGTCGCACTCACGGCGACGACGGTCGCGCTCGCCGGGTGCACGGGCACGACCACGGCCGCACCGACCCCGGTCCGGAGCACCGACCTGACGAGTTCCGACGGCGGTTTCGCGAAGAACGCGGTGGTCGGTGTGGTGCTGACCGGCGACGCGGCGACACCCGGTGACTCCGAGGACGGTCGCTCGCTCGCGACCCGATTCCACGAGGAACTGACCGAGGCCGGGTTCCGGCCGGACGTCCGCGTCGCGGGAGCCGATCAGGCCGCGCGCCAACGTTCGGCCGTCCGTGACCTGGTGCGGACCGGGGCGAAGGCGCTGCTCGTCCGCGCCGCGGACCCGTCCTCGCTCCGGACCGAACTCCGCACCGCACACGACGCGGGCGTGGTCGTGGTCGCGCTGGACGGGGCGCTGCCGTCCTCCGGCGGCGGCAACGACGGACTGTCCTCGGACTACCGCGTCGATGGCGGCGACTCGGACGCGCAGCTGGTCAGCCGGGCTGTGGACATGGTGACGTCGCTGCAGCGTGGCGAGGAACCGTCGACGGAGTAGGGGTCGTCAGCTCCACCAGGCCGGGAACGACCGGGTGATCGTCTCGACCAGCGCCTTCCGCGACCGCCGCGGGCCGCCGAGCCACGCCTCGATGGCGCCGACGAAGCCCTGCGCCACGAAGCCCGCGGCGACCTCGTCGATGATCTCCGGCTTCGCACGTGGGTCGAGCTCTCGGATGTGCATCGTGCTCGACACCGTGAAGTGGTCGACGAGCAGGCGGTGCAGCGAGGCGTCCGCCGGGTCGGGGAGCGCGAGCGCGTAGATCGCGCGATGTGCCGTCACGTGGTCGACGACGGCGTCGATGCCGCGACGGGTGATGGCGGCGAGGTCGTCCGGTCCGGCACCGTGCTCGACGGCGACCCGACGGGCGACGGCGTCGTCCTCGCGGATCCGGTCGAGTTCCGGGGTCAGGACGTCGGCGAGCAACGAGCCGGGGGAGACGGCGTGCGAGTAGAACGTCGCGCGGTTGATCCCGGCGGCACGGGTGACGTCGGCGACCGTGATCTGCGAGACCGGACGGTCGGCGGCGAGGCGCAGGACGGCTTCGCGGAGCGCGGCCGTGGTGTGCAGGATCCGAGCGTCGACCATGACGCTCCTCCCATCTCGATCTGTCCCGCGACGGTGCGCGGTCGGGAGTCCGACGGTACCGCACCGTCCGGCCCGAGCACGCGTCCGCCGCACCGGCGTCGAGGACGGAGGGCGGGCCTCCCGGCGGCGTCGCGGTGGGACCACGCGGGGCCGGTACGAGGAGCGCGGAGCATCGGATCGACGCTTGTCCGCCGTCCGGACGAACCCGTACCATGGTGGAACGGACCGAATCGATTCGAGCGGCCGATCCCACTCTCTCGTCCCCCTCGGAGGATCCCCTCGTGTCCGCGCCCGCGACCACCGGCTCCCAGAAGACCATCCTGCACCCCGGCGATTCCCTGACCCGTGCCCAGCGCCTGGTCTACGTCTTCGTGCTCGGCGCGCTCACCGCGCTCGGGCCGTTCACCATCGACCTGTACCTGCCGGCGTTCCCGTCGCTCGAGCGTGACCTCGGCATCTCCGAGGGAGCCGTCCAGCTCACCCTGACGGCCACGACCATCGGCTTCGCGATCGGCCAGCTGCTCGTCGGGCCCTGGAGTGACAAGGTCGGCCGTCGACTGCCGCTCATCATCGCGACCAGCGTGCACGTCGCCGCCTCGATCTGCGCCGCCCTCGCGCCGAACGTCGAGGTCCTCGCCGTGTTCCGCGTGCTGCAGGGCATGGGGGCCGCGGCCGGCGGTGTCGTCGCGATGGCGACCGTTCGCGACCTGTTCGGCGGCAAGCCGCTCGTCCGGATGCTCTCGCGCCTGGCGATGGTGAACGGCCTGGCCCCGATCCTGGCGCCGCTCATCGGATCGCAGATGCTGCGGTTCGTCTCGTGGCGCGGCATCTTCGTGTTCCTCGCCTGCTACGGCACCGCCGTCGTGATCGCGTCGATCCTGCTCATCGTCGAGACCCTGCCGAAGGAGCGTCGCCAGGAGGCCGGGCACTCCACCATCGGGCAGCGGTACCGGGCGCTCTTCTCGGACCGGATCTTCGTCGGCGTCGCCCTGATCGGTGCGATGGTGTTCAGCGGGTTGTTCTCGTACCTCAGCGCGTCCCCGTTCCTGTTCCAGGGCGTGTTCGGGCTCGATCCGCAGCAGTACGGGCTGCTGTTCGCGGTGAACTCGGTCGGCGTCGTCCTGGGCGTGCAGGTCTCGTCGCGGCTGGCGCAGCGGGTCGGCCCGCAGTGGATCCTGGCCTGTTCTACGGCGACGCTGTTCCTGGCGGCCGTGGCCATCGTCGTCCTCGACCAGCTCGGGGCCGGGCTCATCGGCGTCCTCATCCCGCTGTGGTTCTACATCGCCGCCTGCGGGTTCTCGTTCCCGCTCGTGCAGGTGATCGGACTCGCGTCCCACGGCAAGGAAGCCGGGACCGCCGCCTCGCTGCTCGGCGCCCTGAACTTCGGCGTGGCCGGGATCATCTCCCCGGTCGTGGGGCTGCTCGGCATCTCGACCGCCACGCCGATGGCGCTGGTGATGGGGTGCACCGCGGCCGTCGCGGTCCTGGTGCTGTGGTTCGTGGTGCGGCCGAGGACCGTGCCGGCGCTGACGCACTGACCCGGGCGTCCGCCGGGTCCGACGGTGGGTGGCACGGCGGCGCGGGCGCTCGCGGCAGCGCTTCGCCTGGACGGGAGGCTCCGCCTGCCTCCGACGCCGCGTGCGGTCTCCGAGACTGGTTCATCTGACACCGGTTCGTCCGACACCGGTTCATCCGACACCGGTTCGTCCGACACCGGTTCGTCTGACACCGGTTCGTCTGACACCGGTTCGTCTGACACCGGTTCGTCTGACACCGGTTCGTCCGACACCGGTTCGTCTGGCGCCGTGCTGTTCAGCGGCGCGCGAGGCCCACGGCTTCGGCCACCAGCAGACCGGCGACCGCGAGCGCGGTCACACCCCCGACGAACACGTACGCGCGGGGCTGCTCGTACCAGGCACGGATGCCGGGCCAGCGTCGGGTGAACTCCCGCGTCGACATCGGTCGGGGGAGCTGGGTGGTGCGGACGTCGAGCGTGTCGACCAGGCGGTCGATGCCGTCGTCGCCCCAGACCTCACCGCGCATCCGGAAGAGGGTGTCGCCGTTCGCGTCGAAGGCCACGAGTTCCCGGCTGGTGCGGTCGACCGCGGGTCCGTGGGTGGCGGCCAGCACCACCTCGTGCACCTGCGAGCGGAACCAGGAGCGCCGCGGGCTGAGGACGCCTCGGATCGCGACCCGCTCCGGGTCGACGGCCACGAACGACGACCGGAGGCGCAGGAACACGGTGAGGACGGCGACGGTGAAGATCCCGACCACCGCGCTGACGACGAGCCAGGGGCCGTTCGGCACGGCCACCCAGACGACGGCGACGGCGATCGGGACGGCCGAGAACCCCATGCTCAGTGCCGTCGAACGCACGAGGGCGGCGCGCGGTCGGATGACCACGTCTGCGGTGCTGGTGTCGAGCGGTGTCGCTCGCGCCGTCGTTGCCCCCACGGCAGGCCTCCTCGTCCCCGAACTGCGCCGGATCGCCCGACAGCCGGCCCCGCATGCCGGGGCTCGACTGCGCGAGCGACGATCGCGCCGGGCACGACTCGTCGCCGTTCCCGTGACGGCGCCTGTGCCGTCCGATGCTGGTGAGCCGACCGGGTCCCTCCGGCGTGCTCGGTCCGGTCAGCATAGGGGAGAGACGGCCCTCGGAACAGGCCGGATGCCGCTTTGCGGACGGTGCCCAGCGGACGGGGGGCGTGGCGGTCCGTCGGCTGGGGGACCAGCGGTGGGCGGACCTCCCGGCCGGACGGAAGCGACCGGATCAGCGGCGCGAGCGGATCGGTGCCGCGGCCCGGACGACGGCACTGCCCGGACCACGGCACTGACCGGACGACGGCACTGCCGAGACGACGGAACCCCCGCAGCTGATGCTGCGGGGGTTCCGGTCTCGCTCTGCGGAGGATGGGGGATTCGAACCCCCGAGGGCTTGCACCCAACACGCTTTCCAAGCGTGCGCCATAGGCCACTAGGCGAATCCTCCGAGCCACCACCTCGCGGTGACGACACCCCATGGTACAGGTCCGAAGGGGTGCTCACGACCACCCGTCCGACCGCCCGTCGAGACCACGCGCCCGACCACCCGTCCGACCACCGGCCGCGACCGCCGCCGCTCACGGGCGCCCCGGAGGTCCGTGTCGACGCGAGGTCTACCCTGGGGAGGGTGTCGACCCGCATCTACATCACGTCAGCAGAAGGACACACCGGGAAGAGCACCGTCGCCCTCGGGGTGCTCGAGACGCTCGCCCGCACCGTCGGACGCGTCGGCGTCTTCCGACCGGTCGCGCGGTCCGTCGCCGAACCCGACTACGTCCTCGAGCTCCTGCTCCAGCACACAGCCGTCGAGATCCCGTACGACGACGCCGTCGGGGTGACCTACGACGACGTGCACGCCGACCCGGACGCGGCCCTGGCGACCATCATCACGCGCTTCGGCCAGGTCGAGCGACGCTGCGACGCGGTCGTCGTCCTCGGCTCGGACTACACCGACGTCGGCAGCCCGACCGAGTTGTCCTTCAACGCGAAGGTCGCCGCGAACCTCGGGGCCCCGGTGCTCCTGGTGCTCGGCGGGCGTGACTCGGCCGAGCGCGCGCCCCGCACCGCGGACGACATGGCCCAGGTCGCCGACGTCACCACGAGCGAACTCCGCGCCGAGCACGCCCAGCTCCTCGGTGTCGTGGTGAACCGTGCCGACCCGGATGCCCTCGGCCCGATCGTCGCGAGCGTCACCGCAGCGGTGCACGACCACCACCCCGACGCCCCGGTCTGGGCGATCCCGGAGGACGCTGTCCTCGTCGCCCCGACCGTCCGGGCGCTCCTGGGGGCGACCGGGGCAACCCTGGTCCGCGGTGACGACGCCCTGTTGGACCGGGAGGCCCTGGGCACCGTGGTCGCCGGCATGAGCATGGAGAACGTCCTGCCGCGCCTCATCGAGGGCGGCATCGTCGTCGTCCCCGGCGACCGCAACGACGTCCTCATCGCCACGCTGCTCGCCAACGAGTCGGAGACGTTCCCGAGCATCGCTGGTGTCATCCTCAACGGCGGCTTCGAGACGGCGCCGCAGATCTCCCGCCTGCTCGAGGGGCTGTCGAGTTCCCTGCCGATCGCGCAGAGCGACCTCGGCACGTACGACACGGCGCTCCGCATCACCCAGACGCGCGGCCGCCTCGCCGCGGACTCGCCCCGGAAGGCCGAGCTGGCGCTGGCACTGTTCGAACGGCACGTGGACGCCGAGGCGCTGCTCGCCCGACTCCAGCTGACGCCGTCCGGAGTGGTGACGCCGCTGATGTTCGAGCACGGCCTGATCGACCGGGCGCGCGAGCACCGGAAGCACATCGTCCTGCCCGAAGGTGACGACGACCGCATCCTCCGGGCAGCGTCCACACTGCTGCAGCGGCAGGTGTGCGACCTGACGATCCTCGGCGACCCGGCCGCCATCCGGGCACGGGCGACCGAGCTCGGGCTCGACCTCGACGCTGCGCAGCTGCTCTCCCCGTTCGACCCCGACCTGCGGGAGCGCTTCGCGCAGGAGTACACGGCCCTCCGTGCCCACAAGGGCATGAGCGTCGAGCTCGCCCGCGACACCGTCACCGACGTGTCGTACTTCGGCACGCTCATGGTGCAACTCGGCTTGGCCGACGGCATGGTGTCCGGCGCGAAGCACACCACCGCGCACACCATCCGGCCGTCGTTCGAGATCATCAAGACGCGGCCGGACACCTCCATCGTGTCGAGCGTGTTCCTGATGGCACTGGCCGACCGGGTCCTGGTCTACGGCGACTGCGCCGTGATCCCGGACCCCACCAGCGAGCAGCTCGCCGACATCGCGATCTCGTCCGCCGAGACCGCGACCCAGTTCGGCATCGAACCGCGGGTCGCGATGCTCAGCTACTCGACCGGCGACAGCGGTTCGGGGGCGGACGTCGAGAAGGTCCGCGCCGGCACCGCGTTCGTCCGCGAGCGCCGGCCCGACCTACCCGTCGAGGGGCCGATCCAGTACGACGCCGCCGCCGACCCGACGGTCGCGAGCACGAAGATGCCGGGGTCCCCGGTGGCGGGGCAGGCGACCGTGTTCATCTTCCCCGACCTCAACACCGGCAACAACACCTACAAGGCCGTGCAGCGCTCGGCCGGTGCGGTCGCGATCGGGCCGGTCCTGCAGGGGCTGCGCAAGCCGATCAACGACCTGTCCCGCGGTGCCCTGGTCAGCGACATCGTGAACACCGTCGCCATCACCGCGATCCAGGCGGGCACCGCAGCGCCGACCGCCGCAGCGCCGACCGCCGCAGCGTCGACCGCTGCCGTCCCGACCGCCCGAACAGAAAGCGACCCCTCGTGAGTGCAGCACTCGTCGTCAACTCCGGCTCGAGCTCGTTCAAGTACCAGCTCATCGAACTCGACGACGAGAGCACCCTCGCGTCCGGGCTCGTCGAACGGATCGGCGAGTCCAAGGGGTCCTGGAAGCACACGAACGTGCTGACGGGGGAGACGTCGTCGAACGACAGCGCCGAGGTCCCGGACCACGCCGCGGGTTTCCAGGCGATGATCGACGCGTTCGGCAAGGTCGGGCCGTCCTTCGACGAGCACCCCCCGGCGGTCGTCGGACACCGCGTCGTGCACGGCGGCACCCGCTTCGACGCCGCCACGGTCGTCACCGACGAGGTCGAGCAGCAGATCGACGACCTGTCAACCCTGGCCCCGCTGCACAACCCGGCCAACCTCGAGGGCATCCGGGCCGCGAAGCAGGTGTTCTCGGACGTCCCGAACGTCGCCGTCTTCGACACCGCGTTCCACCAGACGATGCCGCCGCACGCGTACACCTACGCGATCCCCGCCGACCTGGCCGAGCGGTACCAGATCCGCCGGTACGGCATGCACGGCACGAGCCACAAGTACGTGTCCGAGCAGGCCGCGGTCTTCCTCGACCGGCCGCTGTCCGAGCTGAAGACGATCGTCCTGCACCTCGGCAACGGCGCGTCCGCCGCAGCCGTCGACGGCGGGAGGTCGATCGAGACGTCGATGGGGCTCACGCCGCTCGAGGGGCTCGTGATGGGCACCCGCTCCGGCGACCTCGACCCGGCCGTCCTCATCCACCTGCACCGCGAGGCCGGCCTGTCCTTCGAGGACCTCGACACCATGCTCAACAAGCAGTCCGGCCTGCTCGGCCTCACCGGCAGCGGCGACATGCGGGACGTGCAGGACGCCGCGACGAAGGGCGACGAGACGGCAGAGGCGGCGCTCGCCGTGTACCGCCACCGGATCCGCCGCTACGTTGGCGCGTACACCGCGCAGCTCGGCGGGCTCGACGCCGTCGTGTTCACGGCGGGCGTGGGGGAGAACAACGCGCTGCTCCGCCGTCGCGTGCTCGCCGGGCTCGAGCACCTGGGCATCGAGATCGACCCGGACCGCAACGAGCTGCACTCGAAGGAAGCCCGTCGCATCTCGACGGACGCCTCCCGCGTCGCGGTCCTCGTGATCCCGACCGACGAGGAGCTCGAGATCGCACGGCAGTCGGCTGCCGCCGCGCTCTGACCAGCGTCGCGTCCAGGGTGACGCCCTGACGGACGGGAGGCCCGCCACCGGTCCGGTGGTGGGCCTCCCGTCCGTCACCGGCCAGTCCCGACAGCGGGGCCCGTCCGTCAGCCGAGCGCGTGCAGCGCTGCCGGGATCGGCGTGTCGCCGCTGGTGACCTCGAACTGCCGACCCACGGCCGAGTCGTCCAGCAGCGCGTGCAGGACCACGGCCGCCACGTCCGCGCGGGGGATTGACCCACGGGGGACCGTGCTGCCGACCGTCACCGTGCCCTGCGGTGGCGTGTCGAGGAGGGCGCCGGGGCGGACGATCGTCCACTGGAACCGGCGCATCCGGACGTTCGCGTCCGCCTCGGCCTTCGCGCGGAGGTAGACCTGGAACACGTCGTCCTCGTTCTGCGCGGGCAGCTTCGCACGTTCGGGATCGTAGGCGTCGGCACCCATCGCCGAGATCATCACGAACCGCTCGATGTCCAGACGCACCGCGGCCTCGGCGAGCAGCACGGCGGCGTCCCGATCCACCGAGAGCTTCCGCTCGGCACCGCTGTTCGGCCCGGCGCCCGCGGCGAACACCACCGCGTCCACCCCGCGGAGCCGGAGCGCCAGTTCCTCCTCACTGAGCTGCTCCAGGTCGGCGACGAGAGCTCGCGCACCCGTCTGCTCGACGTCGGAGACGTGCGCGGGGTTCCGGACGATGCCGATGGCGTCGTGACCGGCGTCGGTGATCAGGCGTTCGAGGATCAGGGCGATCTGGCCGTGTCCCCCTGCGATGGCGATCTTCATGGGTTCGATGCTGCTCCTTCCGTCCGGTAGAGTGTTCAGCGGCTCCTCACGTGACGCCATCCAGGCCAACTCCCCCAGGGCGGAAACGCAGCAAGGGTAACCGGGCTCTGGCGGGTGCGTGAGGGGTCTTCTTTCGTTTTCGGGTGAGATGAGCGCAGGGCAACCGGGGCTGTGTTGGTTGCGTGCGTGAGGGGTCTTCTTTCGTTTTCGGGTGAGATGAGCGCAGGGCAACCGGGGCTGTGTTGGTTGCGTGCGTGAGGGGTCTTCTTTCGGTTTCGGGTGAGATGAGCGCAGGGCAACCGGGGCTGTGTTGGTTGCGTGCGTACGGGGTCTTCTTGCGTTTTCGGGTGAGATGAGCGCAGGGCAACCGGGGCTGTGTTGGTTGCGTGCGTGAGGGGTCTTCTTTCGTTTTCGGGTGAGATGAGCGCAGGGCAACCGGGGCTGTGTTGGTTGCGTGCGTGCGGGGTCTTCTTCGTTTCCGGCCCGGACTTCATGCCCTGTGGAGAGCGGTGTCGAGGTGTCGGCGGTCCCGACTACCCTGGTCGCGTGGTCACCGCCCTGTATCGCCGTTACCGGCCCGAGAACTTCGCCGAGCTGATCGGGCAGTCGCAGGTGACGGACCCGCTCCGCACCGCACTCCGGACCAACCGCGTCAACCACGCGTACCTGTTCAGCGGCCCCCGCGGCTGCGGCAAGACGACCTCGGCACGCATCCTCGCGCGCTGCCTGAACTGTGCCGAGGGCCCGACCGACACCCCGTGCGGCGTCTGCCCCAGCTGTGTCGAACTCGCCCGCGGCGGCAGCGGGTCCCTCGACGTGATCGAGATCGACGCCGCCAGCCACAACGGCGTCGACGATGCGCGTGACCTCCGGGACCGCGCCGTCTTCGCCCCCGCGCGCGACCGCTACAAGATCTTCATCCTCGACGAGGCCCACATGGTCACGCCGCAGGGCTTCAACGCCCTGCTCAAGCTCGTCGAAGAGCCGCCGGAGCACGTCAAGTTCATCTTCGCGACCACCGAGCCCGAGAAGGTCATCGGCACCATCCGGTCGCGGACCCACCACTACCCGTTCCGCCTGGTCCCGCCCGCCACGATGCTCGAGTACATCGAGCAGCTCTGCGCGCAGGAGTCCGTCTCGGTCGCACCTGGCGTGTTGCCGCTCGTGGTCCGGGCCGGTGGCGGCTCCGTGCGTGACACCCTCTCGCTGCTCGACCAGCTGATGGCCGGCAGCGAGGACGGCGCGATCGCGTACGAGCGAGCCGTCGCCCTGCTCGGGTACACCGACGCCGCCCTGCTGGACGACGTGGTCGACGCGCTCGCCGTGGCCGACCCGGCGTCGGCGTTCTCGGCGATCGACCGCGTGGTGCAGACCGGGCAGGACCCGCGGCGCTTCGTCGAGGACCTGCTCGAACGACTGCGCGACCTGATCGTCGTCGCGGCGACGAACGAGAGCGCCGGAGCGGTGCTGCGCGGCATCTCGCCGGAAGAGCTCGACACGATGTCACGGCAGGCCGGGGTGTTCGGCGCCACCGCGCTGTCCCGTGGTGCGGACATCGCGAACCGTGCCCTCACCGAGATGACCGGCGCGACCTCGCCACGTCTGCACCTCGAACTCATGGTCGCCCGCATGCTCGTGCCCGAGGCGGACGACACCCAGCGCGGTGCCCTCGCTCGCGTCGAGCGACTCGAGCGGCGCGTCGGTGTCGGCGATGCCGGGGGACACCAGGCGCCGCCGGAGACGCTGCCGACGGCGGTGCCGGCCGCTGCATCGACCCCGGTGCCGTCCGCTGCGCCGCCTGTCCGGACGGCTCCGTCGAGTGCCGCCCCGGTCGGCACCGCGCCGACTGCCGCGCCCGCTGCCTCCACGGCGTCTGCTGCTCCCGAGACCCCGGCCGCACACACCGACGAAGGTCCTGGCGAAGCCGCGCGGGACGCCGCAGCTTCCTGGGCAGCAGCCGTCCCGTCGAACGCCTCCGCAGCCCGGGCCGAGCCCGCAGCACCGGCTGAACCCGCTGCGGGCGCCGAGCCGGCTGCCGGCGCCGAGCCGGAGGGGCAGGCTTCGCCGTCCTCCACCGGCGTCGGCACCGTCATCGGCGCCGAGCCCGCGGTCCGCTCCGTCACCCCGGTCGGCCTGCAGCAGATGCGGGACACCTGGCCGCAGATCGTCGAGCACGTCCAGCGCGCCAAGCGGTCGGCGTGGGCGGTCGTCGCGACGGCGCAGGTCACCGCGCTCAAGGACGACGTCCTGACCCTGACGTTCCCGAGCCAACAGGACGTCGCCTCCTTCAAGGAGATGAGCGGGCCGGACACCAGCGTCAGCGAACACCTCCGGAGCGCGATCACGGACCTGCTCGGCTTCCGGGTGAAGTTCGTGGCGCGTGGGCCGGGCGCTGCCGGTGCCCGCCCGGCGCAGCAAACCCCGACGCAGCAAACCCCGACGCAGCAAAGCCTGACGCAGCAGGCACCCGTTCAGCAGGCAGCTCCACCGGCGCCGTCGACGGGGAGCGCCTCGACCCAGCAGCAGGTTGAGCAGCCGAAGCAGGACCGGCCGCAGGGTCCGACGCCGCAGGAGGCGGTGGCGCAGACGAGCACGGTGTCCGACGCAACGGCGCGGCCACGGTCTGACCGCGCGCAGTCGTCGCAGCCGTCCGCATCGGACGGTCCGTCGTCGGAGCGGACCGCGCCGCCCACGGCTGCTCCGTCGCAGGCCGCGGCCGAGCGATCTGCGTCCGAGCGACGGGCCCCGGAGCGACCCGCTCCCGAGCGACCGGCAGCCGAGCAGCCTGCGACCCAGGACTCCGGCCCCGTGACCGAGTGGGCCGTTGCGACGATCCCGGCCTCGGACCCGACCACCGGTGCGGTGCCCGAGGACGTCGTCCCCGCCTGGGGTGCCCCCTTCGGCGTCGTGCCGTCGGACGCCACGGTCGCGCCGGCCGGACCGGCCGAACCGGTCGAGCCGGCCGCGCCCACCTCGCCTGCCGGGACCACCTCGCCGCCCGAGCCGTCCCAGTCGACGACCGGGGCGACATCCGGTGGCCGCGATCGGGCTGCAGCGACGACGGCTGTGTCCGCCGCGCCTTCCGGTCCGGCCGACGGCATCCCGGTGGACGACTACCCGCTGGACGACGAGCCGTTCGACGACGGCGCTCCGTTCCCGGACCCGGACCACGGCCGGTCCGCACGGGCGACCCGCGCGCCGTCGCGGCCGACGACTCCGCAGCAGAGCGCTCCGCAGCGGAGCGCCCCGACGCAGCAGGCGACGGCGCAGCAGCCTCGCCAGGCGCAGCAGGAGCAGACGCAGCAGGCACCTGGGCAGTCCGGCGCGCGCCGTGCTCCCGTCCCCGGGCGCTACGGCGAGGCGGTGGTGCGTGAGATCCTCGGCGCCCAGTTCATCGAGGAGACGTCACTGACCGAGGGGACGATCTGATGTACGACGGCATCGTGCAGGACCTCATCGACGAGTTCGGACGCCTGCCCGGCATCGGTCCGAAGTCGGCGCAGCGGATCGCGTTCCACATCCTCCAGACGGAGTCGTTCGACCCGAGCCGGCTGTCCGAGCTCCTGGCGGACGTCAAGGAGCGCGTCCGCTTCTGCGAGATCTGCGGCAACGTCACCGAGAACGTGCAGTGCAGCATCTGCCGTGACCCCCGTCGCTCCCCGGCGACAATCTGCGTGGTCGAGGAGGCGAAGGACGTCGCCGCCATCGAGCGCACCCGCGAGTTCCGCGGGCTGTACCACGTGCTCGGCGGTGCGATCAGCCCGATCGACGGCATCGGACCGGACGACCTCCGGATCCAGCAACTCATGGTGCGGCTCGCCGACGGCACGGTGGACGAGGTCATCATCGCCACGGACCCGAACCTGGAGGGCGAAGCGACCGCGACCTACCTCAGCCGGTTGCTCGTGCCGATGGGCATCCGCACGACCCGTCTGGCGTCGGGGCTGCCGGTCGGCGGCGACCTGGAGTACGCCGACGAGGTCACGCTCGGCCGGGCGTTCGAAGGGCGCCGGGTCGTCGGCGGCTGAGCGGACCGCATCCGGACCGTCCGGGGACGGGGCGACGCGGTCGTCCGCGCGGGATCCTTGCGTCGCGACCCGCTCGGACGCAACATCCGTGGAACACCGTCTACGATTGTCGAGCCGCGTGACGTCGCGGTGAACCGTCCCCAGGAGTGCGTGCCCGTGGCCTTGATCGTGCAGAAGTTCGGTGGTTCGTCCGTCGCGGATGCCGAGAGCATCAAGCGCGTCGCGAAGCGCATCGTCGAGACGAAGAAGGCCGGCAACGACGTCGTCGTGGCGGTGTCCGCGATGGGCGACACGACCGACGAACTCGTCGACCTCGCGCACGAGGTCACGCCGATCCCGGCGGGTCGCGAACTCGACATGCTCCTCACCGCGGGCGAGCGGATCTCGATGGCGCTCCTGGCGATGGCGATCAAGAGCCTCGGCGTCGAAGCCTCGTCGTACACGGGCAGCCAGGCGGGCATGCTGACCGACGCTCAGCATGGCAAGGCCCGGATCGTCGACGTCACCCCGAAGCGCGTCCGTGAGGCGCTCGACGCCGGCCACGTCGCGATCGTCGCCGGCTTCCAGGGCTTCAACCGCACCACGGGGGAGATCACCACCCTCGGCCGCGGCGGCTCCGACACCACCGCCGTCGCCCTCGCGGCAGCGCTCGACGCCGACGTCTGCGAGATCTACACCGACGTCGACGGCATCTTCACCGCCGACCCCCGCATCGTGCCGAAGGCCCGCAAGATCGACCGGGTCACCACCGAGGAGATGCTCGAGCTCGCAGCGTCCGGTGCGAAGGTCCTCTACATCCGCGCCGTCGAGTACGCCCGTCGGCACGGTGTCACCCTGCACGTCCGTTCCTCGTTCAGCAACGCCGAGGGCACCATCGTCTACAACCCTGCCGAGGGGGAAACCGTGGAAGAACCGATCATCACCGGCATCGCCGGCGACCTCTCCGAGGGCAAGATCACCGTCGTAGGTGTGCCCGACCAGCCCGGGAAGGCGGCTGAGATCTTCACGATCGTGGCGCGCGCCGGCGCGAACATCGACATGATCGTGCAGAACGTCTCGGCGGCCTCGACCGGCCGGACCGACATCTCGTTCACGCTGCCGAAGGACCAGGGCCAGAGCGTCCTGACGGCGCTCGAGGTCTCGAGGTCCGACATCGGCTACGAGGGCATCCAGTACGACGACCAGATCGGCAAGCTCGCCCTGGTCGGTGCCGGCATGCGGACGAACGCCGGTGTCTCGGCCCAGCTGTTCCGCGCGCTGCACGACGCGTCGATCAACATCGAGATGATCTCGACGTCGGAGATCCGGATCTCGGTCGTCACCCGTGCCGACACCCTCAACGAGGCGATGCGGGTCGTGCACGAAGCATTCGGCCTGGACGCCGACAACGAAGCCGTCGTCTACGCCGGCACCGGCCGCTGAACCCGAGCAGGAGCACCATGACCGACACCCAGTTCACCGTCGCCGTCGTCGGCGCCACCGGCCAGGTCGGCGCCGTGATGCGCCGTCTGCTCGAGGAGCGCGAATTCCCGGCGGACACGGTCCGCTTCTTCGCGAGTGCCCGTTCCGCCGGGACGAGCCTGCCGTTCCGCGGTCAGCAGATCGTGGTCGAGGACTCCGAGACCGCTGACCCGTCCGGCATCGACATCGCGCTGTTCTCTGCCGGTGCGACCGCTTCCCGCTCGCTGGCACCCCGGTTCGCCGCCGCCGGCGCGCTCGTCATCGACAACTCGAGCGCCTGGCGGCTCGACCCGCAGGTCCCGCTCGTGGTCAGCGAGGTGAACCCGGAGGCGATCGACGACGCCGAGAACGGCATCATCGCGAACCCGAACTGCACGACGATGGCGATCATGCCGGTCCTCAAGGCGCTCGACACCGAGTCCGGCCTGCGCCGCCTGGTCGCGACCACCTACCAGGCGGTCTCCGGCAGTGGGCTCGCGGGGGTCGAGGAACTCCTCGGTCAGGCCCGTGCCGCGCTCGAGCAGGACACCGCGGCGCTCACCCATGACGGGTCGGCCGTGACGTTCCCGGAGCCGGTCAAGTACGTCCGTCCGATCGCCTTCGACGTCGTCCCGCTCGCGGGCAGCATCGTCGAGGACGGCTCGGGCGAGACCGACGAGGAGCAGAAGCTCCGCAACGAGAGCCGCAAGATCCTCGACCTGCCGGACCTGCTCGTCGCCGGCACCTGCGTCCGTGTGCCCGTCTTCACCGGTCACTCGATCTCGGTGCACGCGGAGTTCGACCGTCCGCTCTCGCCCGAGCGCGCCACCGAGGTGCTCGCGGCGGCCCCGGGCGTCGAGCTGTCCGACGTCCCGACCCCGCTGCAGGCGGCCGGCCAGGACCCGACCTTCGTCGGTCGCATCCGCGCCGACCAGTCCGCTCCGGCCGGGCACGGCCTCGTCCTCTTCGTCAGCAACGACAACCTGCGGAAGGGTGCGGCCCTGAACGCCGTGCAGATCGCCGAGGTCGTCGTCGCACGGCGCGCAGTCCGCGCCTGAGGCATCCCGGAACTGCACCGACGGCGGCACGTCCGCCGGACGGGAGGCCCGTCACCAGCTGGTGACGGGCCTCCCGTCTGTTCTCCGGCGCGACGGGCCGGCCGTCAGCGGTCGGAGGTAGGCTCGACGGGTGGCAGTGAAGCAGGTGGACCCGATCGATGTCGTCCTCGTCGGGGGAGGGATCATGAGCGCCACGCTCGCCGCGATCATCCACCGACTCGAGCCGGACTGGAAGATCCGGGTCTACGAGCGGCTCGGCTCGCCTGCGCAGGAGTCGTCGAACCCGTGGAACAACGCCGGGACGGGCCACTCCGCGCTCTGCGAACTGAACTACACGCCGGAGTTGCCCGACGGTCGGGTCGACATCGCGAAGGCCGTGACGGTGAACGAGCAGTTCCAGGTGTCGCGCCAGTTCTGGTCGCACCTGGTCGAGGACGGCACGCTGCCCGACCCGAAGAGCTTCATCAACCCGACGCCGCACATCTCGTTCGTCTGGGGCGCGGACAACGTCGCCTACATGCGCGCTCGCTACGAGGCGATGAAGGACCACCCGCTGTTCGCCGGTCTCGAGTACAGCGAGGACGCTGAGCAGATCCGCAAGTGGGCGCCGGCGCTCATCCCCGGCCGCAAGAAGGACCAGCCGATCGCGGCGACGTACTCGGCAGCCGGTTCCGACGTCGACTTCGGTTCGCTCACGCGGCAGCTGTTCGACCAGCTCGAGATCGCGGGGCTCGAGTTCGAGCCGTCCCACCGCGTCACGAAGATCGTCCGCTCGAAGGTGTCCGACGGGTGGGTGCTCGACGTCCGCAACGAGGTCGGTCGCACGAAGCAGCGCATCGCCGCGGACTTCGTCTTCGTCGGGGCCGGCGGCGGCGCCCTGCAACTCCTGCAGAAGTCCGGCATTCCGGAGATCCGCGGGTACGGCGGGTTCCCGGTGTCCGGTGAGTTCCTGCGCACCGACGACCCGGAAGTCGTGCAGAAGCACTCGGCGAAGGTGTACGGCAAGGCGAGCGTCGGCGCTCCGCCGATGTCCGTGCCACACCTGGACACCCGCATCGTCGACGGCAGCGCCTCGCTCATGTTCGGCCCGTACGCCGGGTTCAGCCCGAAGTTCCTCAAGCAGGGCTCGGTCCTCGACCTGTTCACCTCGATCCGCCCGCACAACCTGCGGCCGATGCTCGCGGTGGCGTTCTCGAACTTCGACCTGGTCAAGTACCTGATCGGGCAACTGCTCGCCTCGAAGCAGACGAAGTTCGACGCGCTCCGTGACTTCATGCCCGCCGCCGAGCCGGAGCACTGGCACCGGATCACGGCCGGGCAGCGCGTCCAGGTCATCAAGCCGGACGAGGACAAGGGTGGCGTCCTGCAGTTCGGGACCGAGGTGATCACGTCGGCGGACGGGTCGATCGCCGGGTTGCTCGGGGCTTCGCCGGGCGCGTCGACGGCCGTGCCGATCATGCTGAGCCTGCTCCGCAAGTGCTTCCCGGACCGATGGGACGGCTGGCAGGGCGCGGTGCACGAGATGGTCCCGACCTACGGGCATGACCTGGGGGAGGACGCGGCGCTCGCGGACGCCACGCTGGACCGCACCGCGGCGGTCCTCGGACTGCACCGCTGACCTCCGCTGTGTTGCATCTCGTTCGAAGGTGTGTTCGAATGAGGGCATGCGGTGGGACGGACAGGCGATCACGGCCGAGCGGAGCGACATGCTCCCCGGGCTCGAATCGAACAGCGGATTCGTCCGCAGTGTGACGACGCCGGAGTTCGCCGGTGTGACCTTCCACGAGGTCCTGGCCAAGTCGGCGTTGAACAAGGTCGGCGGAGCGGACGGCGGCACCTGGGGGATGACCATCAACCCCTACCGGGGGTGCAGTCACGCGTGCGTGTACTGCTTCGCCCGTCCGACCCACACCTACCTGGAGTTCGACGGCGGCGCGGACTTCGACCAGCAGATCGTCGTGAAGACGAACGTGGCGGACGTCCTGACGCGCGAGCTGGCGAAGCCGAGCTGGGACCGGCACCCGGTCGCGCTCGGGACGAACACCGACCCGTACCAGCGCGCGGAGGGTCGGTACCGACTCATGCCCGGCATCATCCGAGCGCTCGCGGATTCGGGGACGCCGTTCAGCATCCTCACGAAGGGCAGTTTGCTCCGCCGGGACATCCCGCTCCTGGTCGAGGCGGCGAAGTCGGTGCCGGTGGACATCGCCATGTCCATCGCGGTGTACGACGACGACCTGCAGCAGTCCGTCGAACCGGGCACCCCGACGACCTCGGCCCGACTGGCGACCGTCCGGGCCGTCCGTGACGCCGGGCTCGACTGCTCGGTCTTCCTCATGCCGGTCCTGCCCTACATCACGGACACCAGGGCACACCTGCAGGACGCCGTCGGGCGCGCAGCGGCATCCGGTGCCACGAGCCTGATGTACTCGGCGCTGCACCTCAAGCCGGGCATCAAGCCGTGGTGGTACGAGTGGCTCGGCCGCACCCACCCGGACCTGGTCGGCCGGTACCGGGCGATGTACCTCGACAACACCTACGCGCCGAAGGACTACCGGCGCTGGTTGGCGGAGCGGGTCCGGCCGATCCTCCGCGAGCACGGGCTGTCGCTCGGACAGGTCGACCCCGCCACGGGCTCGATGGGCTTCTCGGACGACGCCGTCCCGCGCACGTCCGATCAGTCGCCGTTGAAGCGCGCCGACCCCGGGTACACCCACCCGGCCGAGTACCGGCCGACGAACGGGCAACGTCCGGCCGTGGTGTCGACACCGCCGTCGAACACACTCCGGCCGGAGCCCTCCGTTCCGGGCGGGACACGGTTGTTCTGAGTCGCTGTCGGTCCAGGATCCCGTGTCCGGGGGACAGCGGAGGGTCGGTGGTCGCCGCTACCATGGTCCCGTCTGCCGCCTGAGGATCTGATCGGGGTACACCACCCCGTGCATCGTGGTTGGATCGGAAGCGGCGCCCCCGCAGCTGAACGGCCTCCCCAACGGTCGTCGGACGCGGAGAGCACTCGCTGGCCGGGTGCTCCGTGACCCATCGACCACACGGAAGGACAGCCCCGGTGCTCGGCATCCCCACGCATCTCGCCCCTCGGGTGAACGCGTGGTCGACCGTGCGCGCCTTCCACGCGGCAGCCATCGGGTCCCTCGCGGCCGCGGCGCTCCTGCTGCTGCTCTACCGACTCGACGCCCCGGACGACCACGTCCTCGGCGCGGTCCTGGCCGTCGTGCCGATGCTCGTGATGATCGGCGTGCACACGCACGTCGGCACCTGGCGCTCCGGTGCCGCGTTCCTCGTCGTCGGTGGGATCTGTGCGTGGTGGTTCGCAACCGTCGTGCAACGCGAACTCACCGACGTGCCCTGGGTGAGCTCGTACGTGCTGTCGTTGGTCGTGGTGCCGCTCGTCCTCATCGGCGGCTCCGGCAGCGGAACCGTCCGGGTCGTCCTCTGGTCGGTCTCCGGGTTCGTCGTCGGGCGGATCGTCACCGCGATCGCCGCCGTGCAGTCCGGGGGGCCCGATCACCCCCTCGTCCTCGCCTGGGTGACGCTCGGCTTCGTGATCGCGCTCGTCGTCGCGGTCAGTCGGTCGACCGCGCGCTCGGAGCGCGTCCAACCCGAGCTGCTGCGATCGGCCCGTGAAGAGCACGTCACCGCGTACCGAGCCGGCATCGAAGCCGAAGCCGCCGCGATCCTGCACGACACCGTCCTCAACCACCTCAACGCCATCGCACTCGCTCCCGCCGGTCCGATGGACGAGCACCTCGCCCGCACGATGGAGTCCGACGTCGCGATGCTCACCGGGCGGGCCTGGCTGGCGGGCGAGACCGTGGCGGACGGTACCGGTCCGGCCGACGCGACGTCGGACGGGGTGGCGGCGTTCGAGCGCATGCTCGACGAGCAGCGGGCCTCGGGCCTCCAGATCACCGTGACGGGCGATCCCACGTCGGTCGGACGGTTGGACCCGCACGCGATGACCGCGGTCGTCCGTGCCGTCGGACAGTGTCTGGCGAACGTCCTGAAGCACGCCGGCACCGACGCCGCCGAGGTCAGCGTCTTCGACGATGGTGTCGCCTGCACGGTGATGGTCGTCGACGACGGCCGCGGGTTCGACGAGCAGGCGACCGGGGCGGACCGGATGGGGCTGCGCAACTCCGTCCGTGAACGCATCGGGCGCGTTGGCGGTGACGTCCAGGTGTGGTCGTCGCCCGGGTCCGGCACGAGCGTCATGATGAGCGTGCCGTTCGCTGCGTCGGTCGGTTCGGCGTCGGTCCTGCACCTCGCCGGGGACGACGACGTGGAGCGTGCCTCGTGAATGGCGGTCGGAAGGTCGACGGTCGCACCGGCGGGAGCCGGACCGCGCAGCAGTACGACCCGCTCGGTTCGATGGGGTCGCGACCCCTCGCGGTCGTGATCGGCGCTGGCGGGGTGCTCTGGGCGACGCTGGTCTCGCTGTTCGACCGTGACGTCGTCGGCGCCCCGACCGTCAGCGCCCTGACGGTCCTGCTGCTGGCCGCCTCCGCGGTCGTGGTGATCAGTGCCTCCAGCCCGTTCCGTGCGCCGTTCACCCGCTGGGCGTTCGTCGCACACGTCGCCTTGCTCTCCGCCGCGACCGTGACCAGCGCGGCGGCGCAGTGGGGGCCGGACCGCTCGCTGGTCAACGACTTCATGGTGCTGCTCTCCGCGATCGGCATCGTCGCCGTCGCGCCGTACCGACCGTGGACCGATCTGGTGGTCGGCGGGGTCGTGCTGGCGGCGGTCAACGCGGCGACCGCCGGCACCGTCGCAGCCGTGTACCCGGCGGGCGTGCCGGTCAGCGTGGGTGCGTTCCTCGCCGCAGCGCCGACCCTCGTCCTGACCGCCGCGTCGGCCGTGTTCGCGCGGACCTTCGCCGGACTGGCCGAACGCGTGCAGATCCGCGCCGGTTCCTACTCCGTCGAGCGGGCCGAACGTGACGGCATCACCGCGAGCGTGCAGCAGGACCGGTCCACGATCCTGGCGCGCGACGTCGCGCCGTTCTTCGCCGAACTCCGGACGCGTGCATCGATCTCCGACGCCGACCGGGAACGGGCCCGTGCGATCGCCGACGGCATCCGTCAGGTGATGGTCGCGGAAGCGGACCGTACCTGGCTCGAGTACGCGGTACGGGTGTCCGGGGACGCTGCGGCGACCGTTCACGACCCCGACGGGCTGGCTGCCGCGATGGACGCTGACCAGCGGACCGTCGTCCGCACGTTCGTGCGGGCCCTGCTCCATGCCGCCACGGTGGACCCGGCCGGCGTTCGCGTCACCGTCGCCCCCGTCGGCGGTCTCGCTCCCGGTCGGGGCGCGGACGGCCCCGCGGTCAGGGGGACGACGAGACCGCGGGTGGGGATGACCTTCGACGTCGCGGTCGCCGACTCGGACGTCGGCATCCACCGGACCTTCGACCCCTACTTCGCCGTCCTCCGCGTGACGTTCCCCGACACCGACGTCGCTGTCCGGCCGTCGTCACTGACATTAAGGTTCTCGTATGACCAGCACTGACCCGAACCGGCTCGTGGAGGGCGGTCCGTCGATGCCGACCCCGGGCGCGCGCCGGGTGCGTTTGGCCATCCTCGACGACCACGAGGTCCTGCTCGACAGCCTGTCCAGCTGGATCGCGGTGAACGCCTTCGACTTCGACCTGGCCCTCACCGCGCACACCTGGCTCGAGATGGTGCACAGCGACAGCTTCCCGACGGACCTGGTGTTCCTCGACTTCCAGCTGAAGGAGCCCGTCTCGATCGAGGCCCGGGTCCGCACCTGCCGTGCCGCCGGCGCGAAGGTCATCGTGCTCTCGAGCGTCGACGCCCGCGAGTCCCGCGACCGGTCGCTGGCCGCCGGTGCCGCTGCCTTCCTGTCGAAGTCGCTGCCGATGCGCGAGGTCATGGACATCGCCCGCGAGGTCATGGGCGTCGCCCGTGAGACGCCCGCACAGCGCGAATGGCGGCCACTGCCGACGGGGGCGAGCGCACACCAGCGGCCGAAGCTCAGCCACGGCGAAGAGGAAGCACTCCGCCTCTACGTCTCCGGGTACTCCACGAACGAGGTCGCCGCGCAGATGAACGTGCAGTACGAGACCGCGAAGACCTACCTGCGCCGCGTCCGAGAGAAGTACGCGAAGGTCGGTCGTCCGGCGTCGAAGAAGTCCGACCTGATCCGTCGTGCGGCGGAGGACGGCTTCCTCGCGTAGTGGCGAAGCTCTACTTCCGCTTCGGCGCGATGAACAGCGGCAAGAGCACCGGACTCCTGCAGGCCGCCTACAACTACGAGGAGCGCGGCCAGCGCGTCCTGCTCGCGAAGCCCGCGGTCGACACGAAGGGCGACCGCGAGATCGTCTCTCGGCTCGGCGTGACGCGGACCGTCGACGTCGTCCTGCCAGCCGACGCCGATGTCCGGGCTGCCGTCGCCGATGCCGGCGCGACCGACCCGGAGTCGGCGCGCCTGGACGGCATGGTCCGACCGGTCAGCTGCGTGCTCGTCGACGAGGCGCAGTTCCTCACCCCTCGTCAGGTCGACGACCTGCTGCGCATCGCCGTCCTCGATCAGATCCCGGTCCTGGCGTACGGCATCCGCACCGACTTCCGCACCGAGGCGTTCCCGGGCAGCCGACGTCTGCTCGAGGTCGCGCACTCCCTCGAGGAGCTGAAGACGATCTGCCGCTGCGGACGGAAGGCCGTCTTCAACGCGCGGAAGATCGACGGACAGTTCGTGTTCGACGGGTCGCAGGTCGCCATCGACGGCGCCGACGTCGAGTACGAGTCCCTCTGCGCCAACTGTTACCTCACCGAGTCCGGCGGGCGGCTGGACGGCGAGACCGGGCGCTGACAGCGCGGCAGGACGGGAGGCGCGGAATGGCCGCGGGTCGGCCCACGTTGGCTTCGTCATGAGCGACGCACCCCTGCACCTTTCCGTCCTCGACCTCGCCACGCGCGAGTACGGCCAGTCGAACACCGAGGCCCTGCAGGGCTCGATCGACATGGCCGTCCGGGCCGAGCAGCTCGGCTACGAACGCTTCTGGGTCGCCGAACACCACGGCATGCCCGGGATCACCTCGTCGGCGCCCGCCGTCCTGCTCAGTGCCGTGGGAGCTGCGACCTCCACCATCCGCATCGGCTCCGGTGGCGTGATGCTGCCGAACCACGCACCCCTCGTCATCGCCGAGCAGTTCGGCACCCTCCGCGCGCTGTACGGCGACCGCGTCGACCTCGGCATCGGCCGGGCACCCGGGACGGACGGTGCGACGGCGATGGCCCTGCGTCGCACGGACCGACTGGACGTCGACGACTTCCCGCAGCAGCTCGCCGACCTGGTCGGGTTCTTCACCGGTATGGAGGAGTCGAACCCGCTCTCCCGGATCCGCGCCGTCCCCGGCTACGGCGACGTTCCCGAGTTCTGGCTGCTCGGTTCCTCCGGCTACAGTGCACAGGTCGCCGGTGCGCTCGGGATCGCCTTCGCGTTCGCGCACCACTTCGCCTCGGACAACACCGAAGCAGCGCTCGCGCTCTACCACCAGTCGTTCCGACCCTCCCGCTTCCGGTCCCAGCCGCTCGCCCTGATCGGCGTGCAGGTCGTCACCGACGAGGACCCGGCCGTGGTCGAGGAGCAGAGTGCCCCGGGCATGATCTCGTTCATCCGCATGCGTCAGGGCACGAAGCCCGAGCCGGTGTCGATGGACGAGGCCCGCGCCTACCAGTTCTCGGACCTCGAGCGTCGGTTCGTCGCCGCGCGCACCGAGCGTCAGGCGTACGGCACCCGGGACGAGGTCGCGGCGAAGATCAACGACCTGATTCAGTCCACCGGTGCAGACGGCGTGATCGTCGCTCCGGGAGCGGCGCAGTCGCGCTACCGGCACCAGGCGCTCGAGGTCGTCGCCGGACTGCACGCCGAAGGGCGGCTGGTCCGAGCGGGCGTCGCGGCCGGCTAGGGAGCGGGCTCGCCGAGTGCGGGCAGCATCCGCGCGGATCCGTCGGGTTGCAACCGGTTCGCGCCGCGGGAGACCTTGGTGCGGATCGGTTCTCGTTGTGCGGCGGCGGAGGCGGTTGCGGGCGATGCCTCCGGCGGGAGGTCCGGACCGACCCCTGGGATGCAGAACGGCCCTGGTTCCGAGTGGAACCAGGGCCGTGGCTGTCGGGGTGACAGGATTTGAACCTGCGACCTCGTCGTCCCGAACGACGCGCGCTACCAAGCTGCGCCACACCCCGCGGTGTGATCACTCCGTTCCCGGAGCAACCCCAGAAGTCTACCCGACGTTCGGGGGTGCACACGACCACACGATGTCAGCCGGGCGCGTCGCGGTCCGGCGGCGGCGGGGCGGGCTGAGCCGCGCCTCCAGTGCTTGCCTCGCAGCCCGTCGCGATCCCTGCGGACCGGTGCGCGGGATCCGGACGCGAAAGCGACAGAACCGCGCCGCTGGACCGTACACATCTGTCGCTTTCGACTCGGGGACTGTCGCACCAACCATCCCGCGGCGGCGCCAGCGGGTGCCGGAACCGGCGTGCGGGGACGCGGAGGGACAGCGCGATGTGTCGGCGCGACCTCAGCCTCGGGCGGTGAGGGTGACGACGACGGCCTCGGGCCGCACCGCGAACCGGACCGGGGCGTAGATCGAGGTCCCGAGACCGGCCGAGACGTTGAGCCATGACCAGTGCGTGCGGTTCTGCCACTGGTGCAGACCGCTGGCGTACCGACGGGGGAGGTCCGAGTTCGTCACCAGTGCCCCGACCCCGGGGACCGCGACCTGCCCGCCGTGGGTGTGTCCGGCGAAAACGACGTCCGCACCCTGTGTGACGAAGGCGTCCAGCACACGGCGGTACGGCGCGTGGGTGACCCCGACGGAGACGGGGGAGGGGCCGGATTCGTCCTCCGACCAGGGGACCTCGGAGCGCATCTCGTCGACGTTCGCCGGCAGCAGGTCCAGGCGGTCCCAGTCCCGGTGTGCATCGGAGGTCCCGAAGAGCTCGAAGCGCGAACCGCGGACCTCGATCGCGCGGGCGTGGTCGTTGAGGTCGAGCCACCCGAGCGACTCGAAGAACGCCGTCTGCCGGTCGACGTCGAGCCTGACCGGCTGGGTCTCCGGCCGCATCGAACTCGGGCCGGAGAGGTACTTCACGGGGTTGCGCGGCGACGGCGCGAAGAAGTCGTTCGAGCCGTACACGAAGGCACCGGGGACACCGCGGAACGGCTCGAGGGCGTACTCGACGGCAGTGTTGGCGGTCTCGTGCCCGAGGTTGTCGCCGGTGTTCACGATGAAGTCCGGCTCGACCAGGCTGAGATCGCGGATCCACTGCTGCTTGTCGGCCTGCCACGGAGCCATGTGGATGTCGGAGAGGTGCAGCACCGTTACGTCCCGAGAACCCGCGGGCAGGACGGGGACGGTCTCCCACCGGATGCCGAACCGTCGACGCTCGACCAGTGACCCCCACGCAGCCGAGGCGACGCCGACCGCGGCACCCGCGGCCAGGACGCCGAGGGCGCCGCGGCCGCGCGTCATCGGCAGGCCTTCGGAGCCTTGCCGTCCTTGTTGCCGAACAGCTTCAGGGTCACGCCGCTGCCCTTGGCGACAGCGGTCCCGGCGCCCGGGGCGATCGCCGCCACGGTGCACTCGTTCTTGCCGTCGCCACGCTCGTACTCGCCGGCTATCGCCACGTTCGTGAAGCCGGCCCCCGACAGTTCGGAACGAGCGTCGTCGACCTTCTCGCCCCCGACGTCGGGAACCGAGGCCTGCGAGCCGTCAGTCGTGTAGACGGTCACGCTCGAGCCCCTGGAGAGCTGCAGACCGGCCGCGGGGCTCGTGGTGGAGACCGTCCCCGCGGTCCCGCCGCCAGCCTGGACGCCACCGTCGACGTAGGTCAGTCCCGCGTTGGCCAGCGCCGCTCGTGCTGCGTCGGGGGTCTGACCGGCGACGTTCGGGACGGTGATGCTGTTGCCGCGGATCGCCGCTGTGGTCGGGGTCTCGAACTGGCCGCCCGGGTACTGGGTGTTCACCGCGGTCTGGGCCTGTCGCCAGAGTGCAGTGCGGGAGCCGGCGTACTGGCCGTTCGGGCCGTAGACGAAGCGAAGGCTCTGCTTGCCCTCGATGTTCCCGAGCCACGCGGCGGTCGCGGTCTTGGTGGTGGCACCGACCAGCCAGATCTGGTCTGCCTCGTCGGTCGTGCCGGTCTTGGCGAACTCGTCGAAGCCGTCGGCAGTCCGACCCCCGACGGCGGTTCCGACCGTCAGGACCTTCTTCAGCGCGAAGATCGCAGTCGCCGCGACCTGCGGGTCGATCGCCTGCTTGCACTCCTTCGGCTGGCCGCCGAGCGACTTGCCGTCGGCGTTCGTGACGTTGTCGATCGCGATCGGCCGGCAGAACGTGCCCTTGTTCGCGATGCCGGCGTAGGCCGCGGCCATCGTCAGCGGAGCGATGTAGTTCGTTCCGAGGACGAACGACGGGTTGGTCCGGACGTCACTGGTCGTCTTCTTCGACATGTCGTCCGCGTACTCGGTCGAGGTCGCGCGGGGCTTCGCGACGTGGACACCGAGGCTCTCGGCCGTGTCGCGGATGTCGCAGAAATCGAGCTTCTGGGCCATCTGGACGTAGGAGTTGTTGATCGAGCGGTAGGTGGCGTTCTCGACGGTCATGTTGCCGCCTTCACCGGGCGCATCATTCTTCACCGTGTAGGGGGTGTAGATCGGCGTCTTGCACTGGGTGAAGCTCGAGAAGGTGCGCGGTGTACCGTTCACGATCTCCTGCAGTCCATGGCCGTTCTGCAGCCAGTTCAACAGCGTGAACGGCTTGAACGTCGAACCGGTCTGGAAGCCCTCACCGCCGCCGTACTGCTGGTCGACGCTGAAGTTCAGACCGGTGTCCGTGGCCGGAGCGCAGGCGTTGGGGTCCGCACCTTCCGAGGCACAGGCGGAGAGCTGGTTGTAGTTCTTGTTCTGCACCATCGTGAGCACCCGACCGGTGTCGGCCTCGACCGAGTTGATGACGCCGCCGAGTTTGAACCGGGACTCGGTGTTCGGGGCGTACGCGTTGATCAGGTCCTTCTGCGCGTTGTTGATGTCAAGGTTCAGCGTGGTCTGGATCGTGTAGCCACCGTTGCGCCAAGCGGCGTCGCGCTGCTTCTGCGTCGCGCCGAGCTGCGACATCTCCTTGACGACCTGTACCGCGTAGTCGCAGAAGAACTGCGCGCCGTTGCCCGCGGCGGCCTTGCAGCCCTGCGTCGGGTCGGTCAGGTGCACGTAGTCAGCAGGCTTGGACGCGATGGCCTCGTCGAACTGCTTCTTGTCGATGTGCTTCTGCGCGTACATCGACTTGAGGATGACGTCACGTCGGGCGACGTTGGCGTCGTAGAACTTGGGGTCGGACAGGTTGCGGGTGTTCGGGGACTGCACGATCGCCAGGATCGACGCGCCCTCGGCCGGCGTGAGGTCGGTGGCGTTCTTGCCGAAGTAGTGCTGGGCTGCCGCCTGGACGCCGTACGTCTGGTCACCGAAGAAGGCGATGTTGAGGTACCCGGTGAGGATGTCCTTCTTCGAGTACTTCTTCGCGAGCCCGATCGCGAGCTTCATCTCCTCGAGCTTGCGGGAGACCGAGACCTTCGTCGCCTCGTTGTAGGCCTTGAGACGCTCCTCCGGAGTCGGGAGCTCGAGGGCCTGCTGCATCTTGATGTTGCGGACCAGCTGCATCGTCAGCGTCGAGCCACCGCCCGAGTCGCCGAGGCCACCCCCGGCGACCGTGCCCACACCCGCGCGGACCAGCGAGGTCATGTCGACACCGCCGTGGTCCCAGAAGCGCTTGTCCTCGCCGTCGATGGCCGCGTTCTTCAGGTTGTCGCTGATCTGGTCGTACTTGAGCTCCTGGCGGTTCTGGTCGTAGACCGTCGCCAGGTGCACGGGCTTGCCGCCCTGGTAGGCCAGGACTTCGTTGCGCTGGGGCAGGTCACCGAGCTCGATGTACTCGGGCAGGGACTCGAACACACCGATCGTCGAGGTCGTCGTGACACCGGCGACGGCGATGGCCGGCGTGACACCGATGGTGACGAGCAGACCGGCGAGCGCGCTGAAGCCGACGAAACCGATGAAGGCGCCGACTGCGGAGACGGGCTTGGTCCGACGGGCAGACGTCTTCTGGGCAGACATAGGATGCAGCCTAAACGACACCTCGGACTGAAAGGCTGGCAAGGAACCGCATGCGCCGCTGGGAATACCTCACGACTCCGTTGATCATCCACAACACCACTGCCATCCTCAACAACTTCGGTGACGAGGGCTGGGAGTTGGTCCAGGTCGTCACCGGCCCCGAGGGCGGCCTGGTCGCCTACCTGAAGCGTCCGAAGGCCGACGCGTGAGCATCGAGGACCGCCTGCGCGAGCTCGGCCTCACGATCCCGGCCGTCGCGGCCCCGGTCGCCGCCTACGTCCCGGCTGTCGTCTCTGGCCGTCACGTCTTCACAGCGGGGCAGCTGCCCTTCGTCGACGGCGCCCTCCCGGTCACCGGCAAGGTCGGCTCGGGGGTCGACGCCGCGACCGCGACCGCGCAGGCACGTCAGGCCGCGCTGAACGGCCTCGCCGCCGTGCAGAGCGTCGCCGGGTCGCTCGACCGGGTGGCGAAGGTCGTCAAGGTGACGGTCTTCGTCGCCTCGGACCCGTCGTTCACCGGTCAGCCCGGGGTCGCGAACGGTGCCTCGCAGCTCGTCGGCGACGTCTTCGGTGAAGCGGGCGTCCACGCCCGCAGTGCCGTCGGCGTCGCGGTGCTGCCGCTCGACGCCCCCGTCGAGGTGGAACTGATCGTCGAGCTGACGGACTGAACCACCGGCGGACGGAAGCCGTCCGCGGACAGCAGGAGAGCCTCCAGACAGACCGGCCTGGAGGCTCTTCCTGCGTCCCGCGAGCTACATCAGTTCCGCGATCGTCGCCATGATCGTCGGGTCGGCCAGCGTCGTCGTGTCACCGATTCGGCGGCCCTCGGCCGCGTCGCGGAGGAGGCGCCGCATGATCTTGCCGGAGCGCGTCTTCGGCAGCTCGGGGACGATGACGACCTGGCGTGGCTTCGCGATCGGGCCGATCCGCTTGCCGACCCAGTTGCGGAGTTCCGTCGCTGCGGAGTCGCGGTCGACGTCGGCGGCTGCTTCGGCGGTGAGGATCACGAACGCGACCACGGCCTGCCCGGTCGTCTCGTCGGCGGCACCGACGACGGCCGCCTCGGCGACGCCCTCGTGTCCGACCAGCGCCGACTCGATCTCGGCGGTGGACAGGCGGTGCCCGGAGACGTTCATGACGTCGTCGACGCGCCCCTGCACCCAGATGTCGCCCTGTCCGTCGAGTCTCGCCCCGTCGCCGGCGAAGTACTTGCCGGGGAACCGGGACCAGTAGGTCTCGACGAACCGGTCCGGGTCGCCCCAGATACCGCGTGCCATCGACGGCCACGGTTCGGTGATGGTGAGGTAGCCGCTGCCGCCGGGGTCGACGCGGTGTCCGTCGTCGTCGACGATCTCGGCGACGATGCCCGGCAGCGGCGTCTGGGCCGCGCCGGGCTTGAGCTTCGTGACGCCGGGCAGGGCGGAGATCATGATCCCGCCGGTCTCGGTCTGCCACCACGTGTCCACGATCGGCGTCCGGTCGTGGCCGATGACCTGCCGGTACCACTGCCACGCCTCGGGGTTGATCGGTTCGCCGACGCTGCCGAGCAGGCGCAGGGTCTCGAGGCTGCGTGCCTCCGGGATCTGACGGCCGGCCTTCATCGCCGCCCGCACGGCCGTCGGAGCCGTGTAGAGGACGGTGACGCCGTACGCGTCGACCAGGTCCCACCAGCGGCCGGGCTTCGGCTCGTCCGGCGTGCCCTCGTAGAGGACCTGCGTCACGCCGTTCGCCAGCGGTCCGTAGACGACGTAGGTGTGCCCGGTGATCCAGCCGATGTCGGCCGTGCACCAGTACACGTCCTTCTCCGGGTGCATGTCGAACACGTTCTTGTGCGTGTACGCCGCCTGCGTCAGGTAGCCGCCCGAGGTGTGCACGATGCCCTTGGGCTTCCCGGTCGTGCCCGAGGTGTACAGGATGAAGAGGGGGTTCTCGGCGGGGAAGGCCTGCGCCTCGTGCTCCGGAGCGGCGGCGGCGAAATCGTCGTGCCACCAGCGGTCCCGGTCCGTCCAGTCGACGTCGTTGCCGCCGCGCTGCACCACCAGGACGTGCTCGACGCTGGCGGTGCCCTCGCCCTGCAGGGCCTCGTCGACCGCGGGCTTGAGCGGTGAGACGGCGCCACGTCGCCAGCCGCCGTCCGCCGTCACGACGACCTTGGCGCCCGCGTCCTCGATACGGGCGCGCAGGCTCTCGGCGCTGAACCCACCGAAGACGACGGAGTGGATCGCGCCGAGGCGTGCGATGGCCAGCATGGTGACCACGGCCTCCGGGATGAGCGGCAGGTAGACGACGACGCGGTCGCCCTGACCCACGCCGAGCCCTTCGAGCATGTTCGCGGCCCGCTGGACGTCCGCGGTCAGCTGCGCGTACGTGATGGTGCGGGTGTCGCCGTTCGCCCCCTCGAAGTTGATGGCGACGCGGTCACCGTTGCCGGCGCGGACGTGACGGTCGAGGCAGTTCTCGGCGACGTTCAACTCGCCGTCGGCGAACCAGCGGGCGAACGGTGCCGCCGACCAGTCGAGCGCGCTCGTGAACGGCGTCCGCCAGTCCAGCAGTGCTCGGGACTGTTCGGCCCAGAAGGCCACACGGTCGGCGCTGGCCGCGTCGTGCAGGCCGCTGTCGGCGACCGCGTCGGCCACGAACTCCGGGGACGGCGGGAAGGTCGTCTGGTCGTCGTGGATCTGGTCCTGCTGCGGCATCGTCATCGATGTCCTCTCGTCTCGTCCGCCCGGGGCGTGGTCGGACCCACCGAGGCAGTCGACGACCGGGCGCCTTCGCAGACTACTCCGGGCGACACCGCAGCCGAGGCGCCGGTGGACGACTCGGTCACCGGCGATGCTCGGGTGCAGCCTCGCGCAGCCGGGAGGCCGATCCGCGCGCAGGATCGCGTTCTCCGGTCAGCGGTGTCGTCGCATCCCGTTCCTGGGGTACAGTTGTCCGTGCCGGGCTCGTTCCCGGTGGCGCCGGTCAAGATTCCCCCCAATCCGCCGGTGTCCTGGCGGCACCCGTTCCCCCCAACAGGTGCCGCCTCTTCTTTTTCCCGTGGTTCCCTCATGTGTGACGGCGCCCACGCGGCGGGTCCGACCCGGCTCGATCCGCGGAGGGACGCGGAACGGTGAACAGAACGGTCCACCAGCAGAGTTGCTCGCTGCGTCCTGGTCGACCTGAGGACAGCGCGGTCCGTGCCTGTCGTGTCCCCCTCTTGGCCGACCGGCGGCGACTCCGCAGCGCGCTGCAGGCGACGGGGTACGGCCGACGAGATCGGGGTACAAGTCCGGCACGATCGGGCCCGCCGGATGCGTTCTCCACCGATCCGGTCAGGAGGCCCGCCCGCCGTCGACCACGCCCGTACCGTCCTCGACATGCACCGGCATCGCGCACCGTTCCTGCCCGGCACACCACGACCGGACCACCAGCGGCAGGCTGCGTCGCTCGTCGACTTCGAGGAGCTCGCGCCCCTCGTCGCCGACGACCGTGTCACCGACGTCCTGGTGCTCGGGGGGCGCGGGGTGTGGACCGACCGCGGGACGGGCCTCACCGCGGTCGGTGGACTCGTCCTGTCCGAGACCCGCGCCCGCGACCTCGCCCGTTCCCTCGTGGCCCGCGGCGGGCGGCACATCGACGAGACCACGCCGTGTGCGGACGTCCGACACGGCGACGGCATCCGCGTCCACGCGGTCCTCGCTCCTGTGAGTGTCCTCGGCACGGCGATCTCGATCCGGCTGCCACAGAACGCGCTGCCGAGCATCGCCCGGCTCGTCGGCGGCGGGTTCTTCGAGCGGATCCCGCGGACCGTGGTCGACCGCGCCGTGCAGGAACGACGGAACGTCCTGGTCACCGGAGCGACCGGCAGTGGCAAGACGACCCTGCTCGCGGCGATGCTCGGCCTGGTCCCGACCGACGAGCGGATCGTCACGGTGGAGGACGTCGCCGAACTCCGGATCGACCACCCCCACGTCGTCGCACTCGAAGCACGACAGGCCAACGCGGAGGGTGCCGGAGCGCTCGGCACCGAACGACTCCTCCGGGAAGCGCTGCGGATGCGGCCCGACCGGATCGTCGTGGGGGAGTGTCGGGGCGCCGAGGTCCGGGAACTCACGTCAGCGCTCAACACCGGGCACGACGGGGGAGCGGGGACGGTCCACGCGAACGGGGTCGACGACGTCGCGGCGCGGCTCGAGGCGCTCGGGGCGCTCGCCGGTCTCACCCCGGGGTCGCTCGCGCGGCAGGCGGCGAGTGCGTTCGACCTCGTCCTGCACGTGGAGCGTCGGAACGGGGTGCGACGGCTCGCCGAGGTGGGGCGCTTCGGGGTGGACCGGCAGGGGCGGCTCGAGGTCATGCCGGTCTCGATCGGTGCGTCCGGGGGACTGGGGATGCCCGGGCGGGAACGGGCGCGACGGGCTCGCGCGGTGCCGGCGGGTTCCCTGGGGACAGCTGGTCCGGGTGGTGACGGCGACGGCGAGCGGGGAGACGGCGTGATCGCGGGTGGCCCCGGTCCGGTCGGCTCGGCGATCGGCGGTCCGCGCGCCGCTGGTGGAGCACATCGACGGACCCGCGGAGCGTGACGCGGACGGATGACGCGCTCGCCGCGGCGCGGGCGTTGGACCGGGTCGCCGTGCTCGTGTCCGCCGGCGTCCCGCCGTCCCGGGCCGTGGCACTCGTGGCCGGACCCGGGCCGGGAGCACCCACCGTGGCGGCTGGGGGCCGTCCGGAGATCGACGGAGTGCTCGCCGTGGCGGCACGGACAGGAGCGCCCGTCGTGCCCGCACTCCGGGCGCTCGCGGGGTCGTTACGGGACCGGGCGGCGGCGGAACGAGCGATCCGTACGGCGTCGGCCGGGCCACGGGCCAGCGCCAGGGTGGTCCTGGCGCTCCCGGCGTTCGGCGTGCTGCTCGGTTCGGCATGGGGCGTCGACACCGTCGGGGTGCTCACCCGGACGTCGGTCGGGTGGTGCTGCATCCTCGTCGCTGTGGCCCTCGTGGTCGTGGCCGCGCGGTGGACCCGCCACCTGCTCGCCGAGGCCTCCGACAGCGGACCGACACCCGGCCTCCTGCTCGAGGTGTGGGCCGTCGCGCTGTCCGGAGGCGGCGCGTGGATCGACGCGGCGCACACCGTCGAAGCGGTCTACGGCGACCGGGCCTGGCCCGACGCTGACCGGGAGTGCCTCGTCGAGACCCTCGCCCTGGCCGACCACGCGGGGGTCCCGGCGGCCGGTCTCCTCCGCGCCGGCGCCGTCGACCGTCGTGCTGATGCAGCCGCCGAGGGCCTGGTGCGTGCTGAACGACTCGGGGTGCGACTGGTGCTGCCGCTCGGCGTCTGCGTGCTGCCGGCGTTCGTGTCGGTCGGAGTGGTGCCCGTCGTGCTCGGCATCCTCTCCTCCACATCCACAGGCCTCCGTTGAACTCTGCACGGACCCGTCGGTTGGCCCCTGCCGAAGGGCGCGTCCGCCGAAGGTGGAGGCAGGTCCCCGCGCCGCAAGCACCTCGCGCGGGGCCGGTCACGAGCACCGGACCGACCGGTGCCGCGAGAGAGAGGAACGACGCCATGCAGGAAGGACACTCCGACGCTGCCCCGGACACACCGTCGGCCGAACGAGCACAGCGGCTCGGACGGCATCCATCGCCGAGCCCAGCGTCGCCGAGCCGGTTGTCCGATGACCAGGGATCCGCCACCGCCGAGTACGCCGTCGTCATCCTGGCGGCGGTGGCCTTCGCCGGCGTCCTCGTCGCGGTCATGCGGTCCGGCGAGGTGCAGGCGATCCTCACGGACCTCGTCCGGACGGCGCTCACACCATGAAAGGGGAACGACGCGTCAGCCACGACCGGGACGAGCACGAGGATCACCGCCGGAACCAGCACCAGGACGACGGCCGTGACCGCGGATCGGTGACGGTCGAGTTCGCCCTCGCCCTGCCGGTCTTCGCCGTGGTCTTGGCCGCGGCGATCGCCGGGGTGATGGCCGTCGACGGGCAGGGGCGGCTGCAGACCGCCGCCGCCGTCGCTGCCCGGGCATTCGCGCGCGGTGACGACCCGGCTGCGCGACAGGCCCTCGAGCGAGCCGACGCCGGCACGGTCCGTGTCGAACGTGCGGCGGGACTCGTCTGCGTCCGTGCCGCACGACCCGCCGGCACGGGGCCGTTCTCGGACGTCGTCCTGCAGGGGAGCGGCTGCGCCGTGGACGAGGCCGACACCGGTGACCGGTCCTGACGCGACCGGACCGACACGGTCCACGACGGGGCGCCACCGCGGTGGCCTGCGGCCCAGGAACGCGCGGGCCAGCACCATGCGGGCCGGCACCCTGCGGGCTGGTGAGCAGGGATCCGCCACGGTGGCGCTCGCGGCCGTCCTCGCGGTGGTCATCCTCGTGACGGGCTCGTTCCTCGGCGCGGCCGGACACCGGGTCGGGGCCGCTCGTGCGCGGGGAGCGGCCGACGCGGCGGCGCTCGCCGCGGCGGCATCGGCCATCGGCCTGGTGTCGGGCCCGCCCTGCCGTGCTGCTGGACGCCTCGCTCGGGCCAACGGAGCCGTCCTCGTCGCCTGCGGTGTGGACGGGGTGGTAGCCCGGGTCGAGGTGGCTGCCGGCGGTGGCCTGCCGTCCGCCCACGCCGTCGCCGTGGCCGGCCCACGGCCTGCTGCGGCGACGGTCGGCCGACGCGCCGTGGGCAGCCCGCGCGGTTCAGCCACGTCCGGCGGACTCGCTCCGGCTCCACCGGCCATCCCCACCGGAGTGTGTATGGTGTGCCTGTCGGCCCGCCGGTCACCGAATTCCCGGTCGACCCGGACACTTCCACGACGTCCGTCGGCCGATCAGCACCATCGATCAAGGAGTCACGTGCCAGGCACGAAGAAGCTCGTGATCGTCGAGAGCCCCGCGAAGGCGAAGACGATCGCGCAATACCTCGGTGACGGATACGACGTCCAGGCGTCTGTCGGACACATCCGTGACCTCGTCGAGCCCAAGAACCTGCCGGCCGAGCTCAAGAAGGGCTCCCTCGGTAAGTTCTCCGTGGACGTCGACAACGGGTTCGAGCCGTACTACGTCGTCTCCGATGCGAAGAAGAAGACCGTCGCGGACCTCAAGCGTGCGCTGAAGGACGCCGACGAGCTCTACCTCGCAACAGATGAGGACCGCGAGGGCGAGGCCATCGCGTGGCACCTGCTGCAGGTGCTGAAGCCCAAGGTGCCCGTCAAGCGCATGGTGTTCCACGAGATCACCAAGGAAGCCATCCAGCGTGCCCAGGAAGCCACGCGGGAACTCGACACCGCGCTGGTCGACGCCCAGGAGACCCGTCGCATCCTCGACCGGCTCTACGGGTACGAGGTCTCGCCGGTGCTCTGGCGCAAGGTCGGCCCGGGCCTCTCCGCCGGTCGTGTCCAGTCCGCGGCGACCCGCCTCGTCGTCGACCGTGAGCGCGAGCGTCTCGCCTTCGTCTCGGCGAACTACTGGGACCTGACGGCGCGCTTCGAGAAGTCCGACGAGGGGGCCTTCACGGCTCGCCTCGCCCGGATCCAGGGCAAGCGCGTGGCCTCCGGCCGTGACTTCGACGACCGTGGTCAGACCACGGCGGACGTCGTCCGTCTCGACGAGGGCTCGGCGAGCTCGCTCTCCGCGGTCCTCGACCGCGCCGGCGACGCCGTCGTCCGAAGCGTCGAGTCGAAGCCGTACACACGCCGACCGGCAGCTCCGTTCACCACGTCGACGCTGCAGCAGGAAGCCGCGCGCAAGCTCCGCTTCTCGGCCCGTCAGACCATGAGCGTCGCGCAGTCGCTGTACGAGAACGGCCACATCACCTACATGCGTACCGACTCCGCGTCGCTGTCGCAGCAGGCGATCACCGCGGCACGCAAGCAGGCGACCGCGCTCTACGGCGCGGACTCGATCCCGGCGAAGCCCCGTTCCTACGCAGGCAAGAGCAAGAACGCGCAGGAGGCCCACGAGGCGATCCGCCCCGCCGGCGACACGTTCAAGACGCCGTCGCAGATGGAGGGTGTCCTCCGCGGCAACGACCTCCGTCTCTACGACCTCATCTGGAAGCGCACGGTGGCGTCGCAGATGGCCGACGCCAAGGGCTCGACCGCGTCCGTGGTGCTCGGGATCGCGTCGACCGAGTCGATCGAGGGCCTGGCGTCCACGGCGAACGGCACCGACGTCGAGTTCACGGCGTCCGGCACGGTCATCACTTTCCGTGGGTTCCTCAACGCCTACGAAGAAGGCCGTGACGAAGAGCGCTCCTCGGGCGACTCCGCGGACGACGCGAAGCTGCCGCAGATGGCCGAAGGTGACCACCTCGGCGTCTCCGACGTGGCGGCCAAGGGGCACGACACCTCCGCACCTCCGCGCTACACCGAGGCCAGCCTGGTCAAGACGCTCGAAGAGCTCGGGATCGGGCGCCCGTCGACCTACGCCGCGATCCTCTCCACGATCATGGACCGCGGGTACGTGACGCAGCGCGGGACCGCCCTGGTGCCGAACTGGATCGCGTTCAGCGTCGTGCGTCTGCTCGAGGACTACTTCGGGGACCTCGTGCAGTACGACTTCACGGCCGAGATGGAGAACGACCTCGACCGCATCGCCAGCGGCGAGGAGGACCGTGTCGACTGGCTCAAGGAGTTCTACTTCGGTGGCGGTGACCAGCGCGGACTCCGCACGGTCATCGACAACCTCGGTGAGATCGACGCCCGCGAGATCAACTCGGTCGAGCTCGCGCCGGGCCTGACCCTGCGCATCGGTCGGTACGGCCCCTACATCGAGACCCCGAGCGACGACCCGGAGAAACCGCGCCGCGTCAACGTGCCGGAGGACATCGCGCCGGACGAGCTCACCCTCGACAAGGCCCGCGAACTCGTCGAGGCGCCGGTCGTCAGCGACCGCGTGGTGGGCATCAACCCGCAGACGGGCAAGGAGGTCCTGGCGAAGGACGGCCGCTTCGGTCCGTACGTGACCGAGCGCACTCCGGAGCCCGAGCCGACGGTCGACCCGGCGACGGGCGAGGTCCTGGCGGCTGAACCAGAACCGGCTGCAGAGGCGGCAGCGAGCACGACGACGGGCGCGAAGACCGCGACGAAGACCGGCACGAAGACCGCCGGCACGAAGACCGCCGCCGCGAAGAAGACGCCCGTGAAGAAGGCCACGGCCAAGAAGGCAGCGGCCCCGAAGGAGCGCACGGCCTCCCTCTTCAAGTCGATGGACCCGGGGTCGGTCGACCTCGAGACCGCGCTGAAGCTCCTCGACCTCCCGCGCACGGTCGGGACGGACCCGGAGTCCGGCGACGAGATCACCGCGCAGAACGGTCGCTACGGGCCCTACCTCAAGAAGGGCACGGACACCCGGACCCTGCCGAGCGAGGACGCGATCTTCGACGTCGACCTGCCCGGTGCCCTCGAGCTCTTCGCGCAGCCGAAGTACGGGGCCAAGCGTGCCGCGAGCGCGGCGCTCAAGGAGTTCGACGCGGACCCGGTGTCCGGCAAGCCGATCAAGGTGAAGGACGGCCGCTTCGGCCCGTACGTCACCGACGGCGAGACGAACGCCACGATCCCGCGCGGCGAAGAGGTCGAGACGGTGGACTTCGAGCGTGCGGTCCAGCTCCTCGCGGACAAGCGTGCCAAGGGCCCGGTCAAGAAGAAGGCACCGGCCCGACGCGCCCCCGCGAAGAAGAAGTGAGCACGGACGGAGCAGTGCGCACGGACGACTCCCGCGGCTGGTTCATCACCCTCGAGGGCGGTGACGGCGCGGGCAAGACCACGCAGGCCGAGCGCCTCGAGCAGTGGCTCGGGGCGCACGGCCGGCGGGTCGTCCGGACCCGGGAACCCGGTGGCACAGACCTCGGCCAGCGCATCCGCGAGATCGTCCTGCACGACCGCGGCCACGTGACGCCCCGGGCCGAGGCGCTGCTCTACGCCGCCGACCGTGCACACCACGTCGAGACGGTCGTCCGGCCTGCCGTCGCCCGCGGTGACGTCGTGCTGCAGGACCGGTACATCGACTCCTCGGTCGCGTACCAGGGCGTGGCCCGCGGCCTCGGCGCCGAGCAGATCCGGTCGGTGTCGAACTGGGCAGCGGACGGCATGACGCCGGACCTCACGGTGCTGCTCGACCTCGACGTGAGCCTCGGGCGGGCGCGTGTCGCGGCCGCCCGCGGTGACGTGTTCGACCGCCTCGAGTCCGAAGCGGCAACGTTCCACGAGTCCGTCCGGCAGGCCTTCCTCGACATGGCCCGCGCCGAACCGGAGCGGTTCCTCGTCGTCGACGCCTCCGAGTCGGCCGACGTCGTGCAGGAGCGGATCCGTTCGGCCGTGGCACGCCTGGTCGGGGTCGGTTGATGCTGCGGACCGCGACGACGTGCGCGGGCGCCGACGACCGGCCGGTCCCGTCGGTGGCTCCTGGCAGGATCCTCCCGTGAGCGTGTGGGAGGGCCTGACCGGACAGGAAGAGTCCGTGGCTGCGCTGCGGAGTGCCGCCGAGTCGACCGACGGCACGGGTGGCATGACGCATTCGTGGCTGATCACCGGGCCTCCCGGCTCCGGACGCTCGAACGTCGCCGCGGCCTTCGCCGCCGCCCTGGTCGGCAACGGCCCCGACGACGACCACACGCTGCGTCTGATCACCGCCGGCACCCACCCCGACGTCGCCCGGCTCACCACCCAGCGCGTCATCATCACGATCGACGAGATCCGGCAGCTCGTGACCTCGTCACACTTCTCGCCGTCGATCGGCCGGTACCGCGTGATGATCGTCGAGGACGCCGACCGGATGACGGAGCGGACCTCGAACCTGCTGCTGAAGGCACTCGAGGAACCGCCGGAGCGCACGGTGTGGATCCTCTGCGCTCCGAGCGAGGCCGACCTGCTGCCGACGATCCGCTCGCGCGTGCGCTCGGTCCGCCTGCGTGTCCCGGGCATCGAGTCGGTCGCCGACCTCATCGTGGCCCGGACCGGCGTGGACCGTGTCCTCGCCACCGATGCGGCGCGTCAGGCGCAGAGCCACATCGGCATGGCGCAGCGCCTCGCGACGAGCGAGGACGCCCGTGACCGTCGTCGTCGGACCTTGACCACGGTCCTCGCGATCCGCAGTGTCGGTGACGCCGTGAACGCCGCGGCCGCGCTCCTGGCCGTGGCGGACGAGGACGCCAAGGCGATCACGCTCGAGCGTGACGCCGAGGAACGCGACGCCGCACTCCGGTCCCTGGGCGTCCAACCGGGCGGTACCGTCCCGCCGGCGCTCCGGTCCCAGCTCCGGGTGCTCGAAGAGGACCAGAAGCGTCGCGCGACCCGGAGCCTCCGCGACGGCCTGGACCGCATCCTCGTCGACGTCTCCTCGCTGTACCGCGACCTGCTGCTGCTCGGACTCGGCGCTCCTACCGAGCCGGTGAACCTGGCGATCCGTCACGAGCTCGAGCGGGCGCTGCCGTCCGTCCCGCCCGCGGCCGCACTCGAGGTCCTCGACGCGATCGCGACCGCGCGGCAGCGCATCGGTGCGAACGTCGCCGCGCTCCTGGCGCTCGAAGCGCTGCTCGTCACGGTCGCCCGCGCCGTCCGCTGACCGGCTGACCGGGGCTGCTCGGCCTGGCGATCCCGACAGGGTTCTCAGGCCGTCCGCGATGCTCGGCGTGGGAGGATCGGCCCATGACCGACGCTGCACCGGGCCTCCGCGAACGGAAGCGGCGCGCCACCCGCTTGGCGATCCAGCAGGCCGCGCTCCGCATCGCGATCGAGCACGGTCTGTCCGCGGTCACCGTCGACGAGGTCTCCCGCCGGGCGGACGTCTCGCCGCGGACGTTCTTCAACTACTTCCCGAGCAAGGAGCAGGCGATCCTCGGTGACGACCCGACCCTGCCGCAGGGCGAGGACGTCGAGACCTTCGTCGCCGGCGGCCCGACGGGTGAACTGCTCGCGGACCTCGGCACGCTGCTGGTGCACTCGGCGCACGAACTCATCGACGAACGCGGGTTGATCGGGGAGCGACAGCAGGTCCTCCGCGCGAACCCCGAGCTCTTCAGCCAGCGGATGGCGTCGATGAAGGAGTTCCAGGCCGGCATCCAGACGGTCGTCGAGCAGCGGTTGCGGCTCGAGGACGGTCTGCCCGAGACCGGTGACCTGACCGGGGACGGCAGTCCGCGTCGGTCGGACGAGGACGACGCGGTGCGCCGCCGCGCCCGCCTGGCGTCACTCGTCGGCATGGCAGCGCTCCGTCACGCTTGGTGGGAGTGGTCCGAGTCGGACGCGGACGCACACCTCGTCGACGAGCTCGAGCGGTCCTTCGCCGACCTCGGCGCGCTCGTTTCGCGCTCGCTCGTCTGATCCTGTACAGTGATTTCTCGTGCCGCTCCGGATCACCGGGGCGTCCGCCGCCTTAGCTCAGTCGGTAGAGCGATTCACTCGTAATGAATAGGTCGTCGGTTCGATTCCGACAGGCGGCTCCGAGACCCCCTCGTTCCTCCCGGAGCGAGGGGGTTCTGCGTTCCCCGAGCGGCCAGGCAGCGAGCGGCCAGGCAGGCGAGCGGGCGGGCAGGCGAGCGAGGCCAGGCAACCCACCAGCCCCACCAGCCCCACCCGGGAGGCCCGTCACCGGCACTCGTGCACGCGCGCCTCCCAGGGACGCAGCGTTCCGGCGACCGGCGGCTCCCCGAGGTTCCCCAGGACGAACGCCCCCACGAGCCTCCCGACCGACTCCGGTAGCTCCAGGTCCACGTCGGACAGGTTCGCGACGACGACGAGTGGCGGCCCGTCCGCATCCGCCGAGGCCCGCGTGAACGCCCACAGCGTCGGGTGTTCCGCCTCGAGCAGTGTGAACGTCCCCAACCGCACGGTGCGGGAGCGGTGTCGGAGGTCGATGAGTCGACGGTGATGCTCGTACACCGAGCGCTGCCCGGCTGCCCGGTCGCCCGCGACGGTGACGCGCGGCCACCCCTGCCCCATGCCGATCCACGGTTCGGCGGTGGAGAACCCGCCGGCGGGTGCGCTGTCGTCCCACGGGATCGGCGTGCGCGCGTTGTCGCGGCTGCGGAAGGCGAGGGCCTCGAGCGCCTCGGACTCCGGCATGCCGCGGCCGACGGCGCCGCGGAACCAGTTGTGCGACTCGATGTCCCGGTACTGGTCGATGCTGGTGAAGGCGGCGTTCACCATGCCGATCTCGTCGCCCTGGTACACGTACGGGGTGCCGCGGTGCAGGTGCAGCACGGTGGCGAGCAGCGTGGCCGACTCGTACCGGAACGCGAAGGGGTCGCCGCCGGAGGCCGCCGCGCCGAACCGCGACACCGGCCGCGGCTGGTCGTGGTTCGACAGGTACAGCGAGTTCCACCCGCGGTCCTCGAGCCCGGTCTGCCACCGGGCCAGTGAGCGCTTCAACTCCGGCAGGTCGGTCTCGTTCCGGGTGAACTTCGACGACGGTGCGTGGTCGAGGCCGACGTGTTCGAACTGGAACACCATGTCGAGCTCGTGGCGTTCCGGGTCGGTGAAGAGCGCCGCGTCCTCCACGGTGACACCGGGCATCTCGCCGACGGTGAGCAGGGCCTCCCGACCGGCGAAGACGCGCTCGTGCATCTCCTGCAGGTGCTCGTGGATGCGCGGCTGCATGACGTACGCGTCGCTGTCACCGGAGAGGGCGTCGTCGTCCTTGGCGATGTGGTTGATGACGTCCATCCGGAAGCCGTCGACCCCGCGGTCCAGCCAGCGGTTCATCATGTCGTAGACCGCGGCGCGGAGGTCGGGGTTCTCCCAGTTCAGGTCCGGCTGCTGCGGCGTGAACATGTGCAGGTAGTACTGACCGGTACCGGGGTCCCACGACCAGGCTGGTCCGCCGAAGGCGGCACGCCACCCGTTCGGCTCGTGGCCGTCGACGGGGTCGCGCCAGATGTACCAGTCGTGCTTCGGGCAGGTGCGGGACTGCAGGGCGGCGCGGAACCAGGGGTGTTGGTCGCTGGAGTGGTTGACGACGAGGTCCATGACGAGCTTCATGCCGCGCCGGTGCACCTCGACCAGCAACGCGTCGAACTCGTCGATGGTGCCGAACAGCGGGTCGATGTCCTCGTAGTCGGCGATGTCGTACCCGTTGTCGGCCTGGGGCGATCGGTAGACCGGCGACAGCCAGACGACGTCCACGCCGAGGTCGGCGATGTGGTCCAGGTGCTGCCGCAGCCCGGCGAGGTCGCCGACGCCGTCGCCGTTGCCGTCCGCGAAGCTCCGCGGGTACACCTGGTAGACGACGGCTCCCGTCCACCATGGTTCCGGTCCGGTCACGGCGCCTCCTCGCGTCGGTGCGCGCCCCTACGCGCATGCCCACCAGTGCGTCGGACCGGAGGCCCGTCCTGCGTTCCGGTGTCGGGCCTCCAGTCGATCGGCTGGTCACCCGCACGGTACTCCGGCGGTCCTGACACCGCTGCACGAGCCCCTGTGGACAGCTGGCCTGTCCGCAGCGGGGCGATCGCGCGACGACCTGCGCGGGAGCGGCTGGTAGACACGACCCATGGCCATCCGATGGGGAGTACTCGGGACCGGCGGCATCGCCCGGTCCTTCGTCCGCGACTGCAGTGCCGCGGGGGTGGTGTTCACCGCGGTCGGCTCACGGACCGACGAGTCCGCGCGGGCCTTCGCGGACGAACACGACATCCCGCACGCGCACGGTGACTACGCCGCACTGGTGGCGGACGACCAGGTCGACGCGGTCTACGTGGCGACGCCGCACTCCCGCCACGCCGAGGACGCCCTGCTCGCGATCGCCGCAGGGAAGCACGTCCTGGTCGAGAAGGCCTTCACGATCACCGCGGAGGAGGCCCGACGGGTCCGCGACGCGGCGCACGACCGCGGTGTGCTCGTGATGGAGGCGATGTGGACCCGCTTCCTGCCGCAGACCGCGATGATGCGGCGGGTCCTCGCCGAGGGCCGCATCGGCACCCCCCGACTGGTGCAGGCGACGCACCACCAGGCGCTGCCGACCGATCCGCGCCACCGGCTCAACGACCCCGCTCTCGGCGGTGGCGCGCTGCTCGACCTCGGCGTCTACCCCGTGTCGTTCGCGGTCGACGTGCTCGGCGTCCCGACCGCGGTCACAGCGTCCGGCACCCTCAGCGACCAGGACGTCGACACGCAGATGGGCATCGTGATGACCCATCCGGGTGGGGCGCAGTCGACGGTGCACTTCGCCTTGGACCTGCGCAGCCCGAACAGTGCGTCGATCATCGGCACCGAGGGGCGTATCGACCTCGACCCGACGTGGTGCACGCCGACCACCTGGCGCATCCGGGACGCCGACGGTGCGGTCGTGGAGGAGTTCGACGGGCGCGAGGAGCTCGCCGGCTACAACCACGAGGCCCGTGGCTTCGAGGCCGCGATCACGGCCGGGGTGCCGGCCGACAGCACCACGCACATCGACCACACGGTCGCGATCATGGCCGTGATGGACGAGGCCCGCCGGCAGGTCGGCGTCCGGTACCTGGCCGATCCCGGGCACTGAACACCTCGCAGCCCGGCGGCTGACGACGGTGGGCCTGGAGGCACGGACCCGCGTCTCGTAGGATCGCCTGGATGTCCGAGCAGTCACCCCAGCCGCCCACCGGCGGCCCCGTCCACCGTTCCGTCGCAGCCCTGCGCGCCTCCGTCCGCCGGAAGCCGGTGCCGTGGGGAGTCGGTGGGCTCGTCGTCGTCCTCGCGGTCGCCTCCGGCGGTGTGGTCGCGGTGAACGCGGCGACCGCGGACCAGCCCAGCGCGATCGGGTCGGCCAGCGCCTCCCGGACGCCGCTCGGCACCCGGACACCGGCGTCGTCCCCGACCCCGTCGGCAGCCCGGACGGCCACGCCGACCGCGAGACCGACTGCGACCCCGACACCGACCCCGTCGGCGAAGGCTGCCGCCCGCACCTGCTCGGTCGCTGGCGCAGCCTCCGCGAGTGGGCTCGGCCGCTTCGAGGGCTACGTCATGAACGCGGCCACCGGGGAAGAGCTGTTCTCGCGCGACGGTGGGACGCCGGCGCAGACCGGCAGCGTGATGAAGACCCTGACGAGCGCGACCGCGCTGGCGGTCCTCGGTGCCGGGCACACCATCCCGACGACCGTCACCGACGAGGGTGGTGGGACGATCGCCCTCGTCGGACACGGTGACGCGACCCTGACGGCCGGCAACGGCACGGTCTACCCGGGGGCGCCGAGCCTCGCGCAACTCGCCCAGCAGGTGAAGGGGCGGCTCGGCGGCACGCCGGTGACGACGATCGTCGCCGACGGCACCTGGTGGAGTGCATCCGACGCCTGGGACCCGACCTGGCCCGTCAGCGAGCGGACCATCGGGTACCAGCCGAACGTCACCGCGCTGATGGTCGACGGCGACCGCGCGAACCCGGCGGCCGCGACCTCGCCGCGCTCCGAGGACCCGATCGGCCGGGCCGGTGTGGCCTTCCGGACGGCCCTCGCGAACGCCGGAGTCGTCGGAGCGTCGACCGCGCAGGTGACGCAGCGGGCGACGACCTCACAGAACACGATCGCGCAGGTGCAGTCCCAGCCGGTGTCGACGCTGATCGGGCAGATGATCCCGAACTCGGACAACACCCTCGCCGAGATGCTCGCGCGCGTGTCGTCGAAGCAGGCCGGCGCCGGTGGCACCGCAGCGTCACTGACCGGTGTCTACAGCAGTGCCCTCCGCGGGTACGGCGTGGACCCGTCCGGCATCCGCATCGTCGACGGCTCCGGCGAGAGCGCGTCGAACGCCGTCTCGCCCTCGTTCGTCGCACACCTCATGGTCCCGGTGACCCGGGGTGACAAGGGGCTCGGGACACTCGCGCAGGTCCTGCCGGTGGCCGGCGTGTCCGGCACGCTCTCGAGTCGGTTCACCGGCGCGAACGCCGTGGCGCGCGGCAAGGTGCACGCGAAGACCGGGTGGATCGACAGCGCCAACACCCTCGGCGGGTACATCGACGCTGCCGACGGCACGAAGCTGACGTTCGCGTTCTACGCCATCGGGTCGCCTCGGGCCGCCGCGCTCCCGGCACTCGACGCGGTCACGGCCGCGGTCTACCGGTGCGGAGGTTCGCTCACCGGGTCCTGACCCGACGGGTGTTGGATGGGGGCATGGCAAGGGCACTGCTCATCACCGACGTCCAGAACGACTTCACCGAAGGCGGTGCGCTCGCGGTCGACGGGGGAGCGGCACTCGCCGAGCGGATTACCGCGTTCCTCCGTCGGCATGCGGACGAGTACGACCTCGTCGTGGCCTCCCGGGACTGGCACGACGCCACCGGGGACAACGGCGGACACTTCGCGGGTCCGGAGGGTCCGGACTTCCGGACGACCTGGCCGCCGCACTGCGTCGCCGGCACGCCGGGCGCCGAGTACCACCCGGCGCTCGACCTGTCCTTCGTCGACGTCCACGTCCGCAAGGGGCAGGGTGAGCCGGCGTACTCGGCGTTCGAGGGCACGACCGAAGCCGGGGCCGACCTCGTCGACGTCTTCTTCGACCGCGAGGTCCACGCCGTCGACATCGTCGGCATCGCGACCGACCACTGCGTCCGGGCGTCCGCGCTCGACGGGGTGCACGCGGGCCTCGACGTCTTCGTCTACGAGGACCTCGTCGTGGGCATCGTCCCGGCCAGCAGCGACGCCGCGCTCGAAGAGGTCCGAGACGAGGGCGGGCACACCGGGCGCAGCGACATGGACGAGGGGCGTCAGCGTCCGGGAGGAGCGGTCCTGTGACCGACGAGCAGACGACCAGTACCACGGCCGCCACCAGCACCACGGTCGGTGACGAGCACGTCAGCGTCGCCGACGTGCCCACCGGTCTCTTCATCGGCGGCTCCTGGCGTCCCGCGAGCGGCGGCGCGACCTTCGACGTCCGCGACCCCTCCACCGGCGCGGTCCTCGCGAGCGTCGCGGACGCCACCCCGGAGGACGGCATCGCCGCACTCGACTCCGCCGTCGCCGCACAGGCCGAGTGGGCGGCGACCGCACCCCGGCACCGCTCCGACCTGCTCCGGCGCACGTTCGACCTCGTGCACGAGCACGCCGACGACATCGCCGCGATCATGACGCTCGAGATGGGCAAGCCGCTCGCAGAGTCCCGCGGCGAGGTCGTCTACGGTGCCGAGTTCCTCCGCTGGTTCTCGGAGGAAGCCGTGCGCATCGGCGGCGACTACCGCACGAACCCGGAGGGCACCGGTCGCGGCATCGTCCTCAAGCGTCCGGTCGGCCCCGTCTACGCGATCACGCCGTGGAACTTCCCACTGGCGATGGCCACCCGGAAGCTCGCACCGGCGCTGGCCGCCGGGTGCACGGTCGTGCTGAAGCCCGCCGACCTCACCCCGCTGACCACGCTGTACCTGGTCGAGCTGTTCCGTCGCGCCGGGCTGCCGGACGGTGTCCTCAACGTGGTGCCGGCCTCGGACGCGAAGGCCCTGTCCGCGCCGGTCATCGCCGACCGCCGGCTGCGGAAGCTCACCTTCACCGGCTCGACCCCGGTCGGTTCGGCGCTGCTCAAGCAGGCGGCCGACAACGTCCTGAAGACGAGCATGGAGCTCGGGGGCAACGCCCCGCTCCTGGTGTTCGACGACGCCGACCTCGACCGCGCGGTGGACGCCGCGATGCAGGCGAAGTTCCGCAACGTCGGCGAAGCCTGCACCGCGGCCAACCGCTTCTTCGTGCAGGAGGGCATCGCCGACGCGTTCACCGCGGCACTCACCGAGCGGATCGACGCGCTGCGCATCGGTCGGGGCACCGAGGACGGTACGGACATCGGCCCGCTCATCGATTCTCGCGCGGTCGACAAGGCCGCGGGGCTCGTGGACGACGCCGTCGAGCGCGGAGCACGACTCGTCACCGGTGGGGCGAGGCTCGAGCGCGAGGGCACCTTCTACGCACCGACGCTCCTGGACGACGTCCAGCCCGGCTCGGACATCCTGACCACCGAGATCTTCGGACCGGTCGTGTCGATCACGCGCTTCGCGACGGAGGAGGAGGGCATCCGCCTCGCCAACGACACGGAGTACGGCCTCGTCGCATACGCGTTCACTGAGGACATGCGCCGTGGGCAGCGGCTGGCCGAACGGCTCGAGACGGGGATGCTCGGATGGAACACGGGGGTCGTGTCCAACGCGGCGTTCCCGTTCGGCGGCGTGAAGGCCTCCGGTCTCGGCCGCGAGGGCTCGCACGAGGGCCTCGAGGAGTACCTGGAGACGGTCTACGTCCTGACGCCGGACCCCTTCGCCGCCTGAGCCCCTCGCAGAGGTGGCCTCAGACGAGGAGCTGGTGCTTCGCCAGGTCGCGGTAGAGCGGGGTGCTCTGCACGAGTTCGGAGTGGGTGCCGACACCGACGACGCGGCCGTGCTCGAGCACGACGATGACGTCGGAGTCCACCACGGTGGACAGTCGGTGGGCGATGACGAGCAGGGTGCGGTCCTCGGCGACGGCGTCGATCGCCAGGCGCATCTTCTGCTCGTTCACACCGTCGAGCGAGGACGTCGACTCGTCGAGCAGGAGGATCGGGGGAGCGGCGAGCAGGGCCCGCGCGATGGCGAGGCGCTGCCGTTCCCCGCCGGAGAGCATCACGCCGTCCTCACCGACCTGCGCGTCGAGGCCGCGGGGGTCGCGGTGCAGCACGTCGCCGAGGTTCACGGCCTCGAGCACCCGGACGCACTCGGACTCGGACGCGTCCGGCGACCCGAGCAGCAGGTTCGCTCGGATCGTGCCGGCCAGCACGGGGGCATCCTGTTCGACGTACCCGATCTGCGCTCGGAGTTCGGCGCGGTCGAGGCCGCGGACGTCCAGACCACCGAGTCGGATGACGCCGTCGGTCGGGTCGTAGAAGCGCTCGATGAGCGCGAGCGTCGTCGACTTGCCCGCACCGGACGGACCGACCAGCGCGACACGGGAGCCGCGCGGGACGCTGAACGACACGTCGCGCAGCACGACCTGGTCGTCCTCGGCGCTCGGTGCCACCGCACTGACGTCGCCCGCCCCTTCGGCCCCGTCCGTGCCGACCGCGTCCGGGGACACCGCGTACCGGAAGGTGACGTGTTCGAACGTGATCGCGTCGTCCGTGGCGATCGCGGCGGCCGGCCGGACCGCGGCGTCGTCCTGGTCCTCGGTCGGCAGGTGCAGGACCTCCTCGATGCGGCCGAGGGCACCGAGGGCCTGCGCCACGGCGACGACCGCGCCGAGGGCCTGACCGAGCGGCATGATCATCATGAAGAGCAGCAGGATGAACGTGATGAGGGTCGCGATCGTGATCGTCCCCGCCGCGACCTGCGCGCCGCCGATGCCGAGCACGGCGATGAACGCGACCTGCATGACGATGCTCGCGACCGGCACCACGAACGCTGACATCCGGGCGATGACGAGCCCGCGCTGGTAGGCCTCCGTCGCGTGCTGGTCGACCTCACTGACCTCGCGCGCCGTGGCACCCGCGGCACGGATGGTGCGGACGGCGCCGATGCCGCGCTCGACCGCGGCGGTGAGGTCGCCGACCTTCTCCTGCGCGGCCTTCGAGGCGACCCGGATGCGCCGGCTGAGGCCGCCGACGACGACCACCGCGACGATGACGATGACGATCACCACGACGAGGAGCAGCGGGTCGATGATCGCCATCGCGATGACCGCGCCGGCGAAGGTGAGCGCGCCGCCGATGGACTCGATCAGCCCCTGCGTCAGGACGGCCCGGAGGAGCGTGGTGTCGCTGCCGACGCGGGACACCAGGTCCCCGGTGCGTCGGACGTCGAACTCCGAGATCGGCAGGTTGAGGATCCGTGCGATGAGCTTGCGCCGGGTGGAGAGCACGACGCCTTCGCCGGCACGCTGCAGCAGGAAGTGCTGGACACCGTTCAGGACGCCGGCGACGAGCACCAGGACCACGAGCGCCCACACCAGCGCCGACATGCCGGTGCCCTGTTGGACGGCGGTCACGACCTGGTTCACGAGCAGCGGCTGCGCCAGGGACGCTCCTGCCCCGAGGATGCTCAGCACGATGATGACGACCATCGCCGGCTTGTTCTCGAACAGGTAGGACAGCAGGCGACCGAAGGTGGCGCGGGGCCCGTCGGTCTTCTTCGGGCGTGCGAACGGGTTGCTCATCGTGGGTCGATTCTCTCACCGCGGGACCGACAGACGGACGGGAGGCTCCCCACCGGTGTGGTGGGGAGCCTCCCGTCCGTCAGGTGCTCGCGGAGGAGCGCTCGCGCTACGGGGCGACGCGCTCCACGGCCGGCTGGTCGTCGACCGTGTCCGCGAGGTCGCTCCCGCGGGTCTCGCGGACGAGGAACAGCGCGACCAGCGTCACGACCGCCGCGATGGTCAGGTAGAGGCCGACGAGGAAGATGTTCCCGTCCGGCTGCCACAGCTTGAGGGCGATGGTCGGCGCGAGCGAGGCACCGAGGATCGACGCGACGTTGTACGCCAGTGCGGAGCCGGTGTACCGGACGTTGGTCGGGAACAGCTCCGGCAGCAGCGCGCCCATCGGACCGAATGTGAGCCCCATCAGTGACAGTCCGACGATCAGGAACGTGACCACGGTGATCGGTCCGTGAGCCGCCGCGAACCAGAACTGGAACGTCAGGCCGAAGAGCGCGATGCCGATGGTGGTCGGGATGAGCGTGCGGCGGCGTCCGAACCGGTCGGCGAGCAGGCCCGCGATCGGCGTGCAGATGCCGAAGAAGACGACACCGATCATGAGCAGTGACAGGAACTCGCCGCGCGAGTACCCGAGCCCGATCTTCGGGACGAGCTTCGACGCGGTGTCGCCCGCCGTGCCGTAGTTCAGCGTGAAGGTCGTCATGAAGTAGAAGAGCACGTAGGTCGCGACCATGCCGAAGGTGCCGACGACGACCGCGCGCCAGGAGGTGCGGAACACCCGGCCGAGCGGGACCTTCGCGACCGAGCCGGACTCCTGGACGCCACGGAACACGGTGGACTCGACCAGACGGAAGCGCACGTAGAGCCCGATGAGGACGAGCACGGAGGACACCAGGAACGGGATGCGCCATCCCCACGCCTGGAAGTCGGCGTTCGGGGTGCCGTCGGCACCGGCGGGCAGCGCCGCGTTGATGATGATGAACAGGCCGTTGGCGAGCAGGAAGCCGATCGGGGCGCCGAGCTGCGGCATCGAACCGAACACGCCGCGCTTGCCCTCGGGGGCGTTCTCCGTCGCGAGCAGTGCCGCGCCGGACCACTCGCCGCCGAGTCCGACGCCCTGGGCGAAGCGGAGGACGGCGAGGAGCACGGGCGCCAGGACCCCGACCGAGCCGAAGGTCGGCAGGCAGCCGATGAGGAACGTCGCGGTGCCCATCACGAGCAGGGAGGCGACGAGGGTGGTCTTCCGTCCGACGCGGTCACCGAAGTGACCGAACAGGATCGATCCGACCGGACGGGCGAAGAACGCCAGCGCGAACGTCACGAACGAGGACAGCTGCGACGCCGTCGGGTCCTCGTTCGGGAAGAACAGGGTGGGGAAGACGAGGACGGCGGCGGTCGCGTAGACGTAGAAGTCGTAGAACTCGATGGAGGTGCCGACGAGGCTCGCGATGACGACGCGCGAGCGCGGGTTCGTCTTCGTGGCGGACGTCGGGGTGGCCGGGGCGGCGGACATGCGTGTGAGGACCTTCGAGGTGCGCGCGTTCGAGGAGCGCTGCGGTGACCGGACGGCGGACTGGCGACACGGTTCGCGCGGGGTGGCGCGGACACCGGGTCGGGTGCGTTCGGAGGTGGTGGTCCCGCTCGTGACGGGGTCCTCAGTGTACGACGGATGTCGGGCAGCTGCGAATCGACCCTGAGCTGGCCGTCAGTTCGCCCGGTCGGACGGTTGCCGGTCCGTCAGTTGCTCGCGCCGGTGCCGAGGTGCGACGGCAGCGTGTGGCCCATGCGGTCGCGCTTGGTGTCCAGGTACCCGGCGTTCTGCGCGGAGATCCCGACGACCAGCGGCACGAGGGAGTCCACCGTGATGCCGTGCTCCACCAACTGTCGGCGCTTCTCGGGGTTGTTCGAGAGCAGCCGCACACGGGTGATGCCGAGGTCGGCGAGGATCCCGGCGGCGCCGCCGTACTCGCGGGAGTCGGCCGGGAGGCCGAGCGCGAGGTTCGCGTCGAGCGTGTCGAGCCCGTCCTCCTGCAGGCGGTAGGCCTTGAGCTTGTTGATGAGGCCGATGCCGCGACCCTCGTGGCCCCGCAGGTAGACGACGACCCCGCCCTCGGCGGCGATGGTGTCGAGGGCGGCGTCGAGCTGCGGGCCGCACTCGCACTTCAGCGACCCGAAGGCCTCACCGGTCAGGCACTCGGAGTGCACCCGCACGAGTGCGCCGTCCGAGGGTGCCTGGCCGTCGGGGGTCTTCGCGATCACGGCGACGTGTTCCGCGCTCGTCACGAGGTCGCGGTAGGCGCGCATCTCGAAGAGGCCGTGCGTGGTGGGGACGTTCGTGGACACCTCGAACGACACCGGGCTCCCGGGGGTGGCGGAGGTCAGTGCGTCGGTCATGTGGTGCTCCGGTCGGTGGGGGCCCCGTCGACCGCGCCGTCAGGCCGCTGCGGGACCGTGCGGGCGCGGACCAGCAGATCGGGGCCGAGGCTGGACGTCGACAGTACACGCAACGTCCGCGCCTCTTGGATACTTCCCACCCCGATGTCGCCGAGTGCGACGCGGGGTCCGCCGAGCAGTACCGGGGCCAGGTAGACGAGCAGTTCGTCGGCCAGTCCGGCGGCGATGAACGCCGAGGCGACGGTCGGGCCGCCCTCGACGAGGACGCTGTGCACCCCGCGTGCTCGGAGCGAGCGGAGCGCGGCGTCGAGGTCGTGTCCGGAGATCGTGACGACCCCGCGGGGATGCCGGTGCAGGGCGGCGTCCGCCGGCAGGGCTCGGTCGCCGAGGACGACGGGCAACGGCTGGTCGGCGAGGAACTCCCCGGCGTCGCCGCGTGCGGTCAGGCTGGGGTCGTCGGCCAGGGCGGTACCGGTACCGACCAGGACGGCGTCGTGCGCGGCCCGTTGTTCGTGCACGTGCTGGCGGGCGGCGGCGCCGGTGATCCACTGACTCGACCCGTCGGCCGCGGCGGCACGACCGTCCAGGCTGGCGGCCCACTTCACGGTCACCCAGGGACGCCCGAGACGGACGGAGAGCAGCCAGCGCTCGAGGAACGCCTCGGCCTGGTCGGCGAGGACGTCCGGCACCACGTCGACGCCGGCGGCTCGCAGTCGGTCCGCGCCACCGTGGGCGGCGGGACCGGGGTCGTCGACGGCGTACACGACCCGCGCGACGCCGGCCTCGATGAGGGCGACGGAGCACGGCCCGGTCCGGCCGACGTGGTCGCACGGTTCGAGGGTCACCACCGCGGTCGCGCCACGGAGCCGCGCCGGGTCGACCTTCCGCATCGCGTCGACCTCGGCGTGCGGGGTGCCCGCACCGCGGTGCCAACCCTCGCCGAGGACGTCGCCGTCGGGGGAGAGCACGACGGCGCCGACCCGGGCGTGGTCGCCGACGGCCGGGCCCCGGGCCGCGAGCTCGAGTGCGCGGCGCATCGCGCGGACCTCGGCGTCGCTGGCGGGCAGGCCGTGCGGCTCCGGGGCCGTGTCGGGTGCGGTGTGGCTCACGGAGCGAGACTACCGGCGGTCTGCGACGTCGATCCGGGAGGCCAGGGCAGGTCGGACGCGGGCGTCCCGTCCGCGCGCCGCAGGCCCTTCCACGCCGGGGCCGGCGAGCCGTCACGGTTCGGCACGAGGGCGTCACCGCTTCCGGTGTACGCGAAGCCGGCACGACGGGCGACCGCGGCCGACGCGGTGTTGCCGACGTAGCACTCCCAGTACACGTCCGGGGCGCCCTGCGCGAACGCCCACGCCACGACGAGTTCGACGGCGTCGTGCACGAGTCCGGTACCGCGGGCCGCGGGCGCCAGCCAGAACCCGAGGTCCCGGCGGGCCGTCCGGTAGCTGATGACACCGTCGAGCCAGGTCGACCCCTGCCGTCGGATCGCCCAGGTGTACTCGCGGTCCGACGCCCATCCGGGTCCGACGAGCGCGTCGACGAAGGACTGCGCGTCCTGCGCCCGGTACGGCTGCGGGATCGTCGTCCAGCGGACGATCTCCGGGTCCTGACAGGCCTCGGTGATGGCGGCCGTGTCGGCACGGGTCGGCATGTCGAGCCGGACCCGTGCAGACTCGAGGGTGACGGGGAGCACGGCCGGTCAGCGGGCGCGGGGCACGAAGCCGATCGCGTCGTACACGCGGGCGAGCGTGGCCTCGGCGATCGACTCGGCCCGCTCGGCGCCGACCTCGAGCAGGCGGTCCAGCTCGGCGGGGTCGTCGAGGAGTTCGAGCGTCCGGGTGCGGACCGGCTCGAGCTCGGCGACGACCGCGTCGGCCACCTCGCCCTTCAGGTCGCCGTAGCCCTTGCCGACGAACGAGGCCTCGAGCTCGGCGACCGGGGTGTGGGTGAACGCGGAGAGGATCGCCAGCAGGTTCGTGACACCGGGCTTCCCGGCCCGGTCGGCGCGGATCTCCCGCTCGGTGTCGGTGACCGCCGACCGGATCTTCTTCGCGGTGCGCTTCGGCTCGTCGAGCAGCAGCACCAGGCCGCTGTCCGACGCCGCCGACTTGCTCATCTTGCTCGTGGGCTCCTGCAGGTCGTAGATCCGGGCGGTGTCGCCGAGGATCCGCGCTTCCGGCACGACGAACGTGTCACCGAAGCGGGAGTTGAAGCGGCCGGCGAGGTCCCGGGTCAGCTCGACGTGCTGGCGCTGGTCGTCGCCGACCGGCACCACCTGGGCGTCGTAGAGCAGGATGTCGGCGGCCATCAACATCGGGTAGGTGAACAGCCCGACCGAGGCGGCCTCGGCACCCTGTCGCGCCGACTTGTCCTTGAACTGGGTCATCCGGCTCGCCTCGCCGAAGCCCGTAATGGTGTTGAGCACCCAGGCGAGCTGGGCGTGTGCGGGCACGTGCGACTGGATGAAGAGCGTCGACTTCGTCGGGTCGATGCCCGCGGCGATGTACTGCGCCGCGGTCCGTCGGGTGTTCTCGCGGAGCGCCGCCGGGTCCTGCGGGGACGTGATGGCGTGCATGTCGACCACGCAGTACACGGCGTCGTGGTCGTCCTGCAGGTCGCGCCACTGCATGAGGGCGCCGATGTAGTTGCCGAGGTGGAGGGACCCGGCCGAGGGCTGGATGCCGGAGAAGATGCGGGTGCTGGTCATGCGGGAGTCCTGGTGCTCGGGAGCGAGTGGGGGATCAGAGTTCGTAGTCGACGACCACGGGGGCGTGGTCGGACCATCGCTGGTCGTACGCAGCGGCCCGGTCGACGGTGTACGAGGTCACCGTCGCGGCGAGTTCGGGCGTCGCGACCTGGTAGTCGATGCGCCAGCCGGAGTCGTTGTCGAAGGCCTGCCCGCGCCAGGACCACCACGTGTACGGCCCGTCGACCTCACCGGCCTGGGCACGGCCGACGTCGACCCAACCGAGGCCGGGTGCGGTGCTGCCGTCGGCACCCTCGACCGGTTCGCCGTCGGCGCCGAAGAACCGGCTGAAGTAGGCGCGCTCGCGCGGCAGGAAGCCGGCGCGCTTGACGTTGCCCTTCCAGTTCTTGATGTCCCGCTGGTCGTGGCCGACGTTGAGGTCACCGACGACGACGGCGAGCGGGTTGTGCTCGCGGAGCGCGGGCAGCCGCGCGGTCATGGCGTCGAGGAACTTCCACTTCTCGTCCTGCTTCGGGGTGTCGACCTCGCCCGAGTGCACGTAGGTGGAGACGACCGTGACCGTCCGTCCGCCGATCTCGTAGTCGGCCTCGAGCCAGCGGCCGGCGGAGTCGAAGTCCTCGGCCCCGAGCTCGACCCGGTGCAGATGCGCCCGGTGCCGCGAGGCGATGGCGACACCGGCGCGGCCCTTCGCCGACGCGGGGTCGTGCACGACGTCCCACTCGTCGCCGAGGAGGCCGGTCAGGTCCTCGGTCGAGGCGCGGACCTCCTGCAGGGCGAGCACGTCGACGTCGCGCTCGGCGAGCCAGTCGCCCATCCCCTTCCGGAACGCGGCACGGATGCCGTTGACGTTGACGGTCGCGAGGCGCAGGCGTGTCATGCACCAACCCTACCGGCGCGCCCCGACGCCCCGGACGTGCCCACGAGGGGGCGACCGGACGACGGACGGGAGGCCCGTCACCGGCTGGTGACGGGCCTCCCGTCGGGACGGCGACCGAGTGGTCGCGCGGACTCAGGACGCGCGTCAGGCCGCGTCGTGGTCCGTCTGCAGGAAGTCGACCAGGCTGTCCGCGGTGGTCTCGGCGTCGTCGCCGGACACGGTCAGCGCGACCTCGTCGCCGTTCTCGACCCCGAGGCCGAGGAGGCCGAGGATGCTGCCGGCGTTCGCCGACTTCTCACCCTTGGTGATGGTGACCTGGTGGCCGGACGCGGTGACGGTCTGGACGAACAGCGACGCGGGTCGTGCGTGCAGGCCGGACGCGCTGGCGACGGTGACGGTGCGGGTGGCTTCGGACATCGATGGGCTCCTGTCGATGGGTGGTGCGCTCATGGTAGCGAGCGCCTGGCGGGTGGTTCCCGGGGTTGGTGGGGCGCGGACGGGCCGGCGTGGTCGACGTCCCGTGGTCAGTCGCGCCCGGGCCAGAAGACCTCGGTGCCGGCGGCCTCGACCTCGCGAACCAGGTCCAGGTTGACGCCGGGGTCGGTGATGATCGTGTCGATCGCGGCGAGAGGGGCCACGCGGCCGAACTCCTCGCGACCGAACTTGGTGTGGTCGGCGAGCAGGATGCTCCGGCGGGCCGACTTGATCATGGCGGACTTCACGGCGGCCTCGGCCATGTTGTGCGTCGTCAGCCCGCGCTCCGGGGTGATCCCGTTGATGCTGACGAAGGCGACGTCGACGCTGACCATGCCGATGAGCTGGTGCGTCCACGTGCCGACGCCGGCGAGCGAATCGCTCCGGATGTTGCCGCCGAGCAGGTGCAGGTCGATGCCCGGTCGGTTGGCGACGGCCATCGCCACCGGCAGCGAGTGCGTGACGACGGTGAGACCGCGGTCGGTGGGCAGCATCTCGGCCAGGCAGATCGTGGACGTGCCGGCGTCGATCATCACGGAGCCGTTCTCCGGCAGCTCGGCGAGTGCCGCCTCGGCGATCACCATCTTCTCGGTCTGGTTGATGCCACCGCGGTCGCCGACGCCCGGGTGCAGGGTGATCCGCTCGACGGGGATCGCACCGCCGTGGGCGCGACGGACGAGCCCGCGGCGCTCGAGGCTCGTCAGGTCGCGGCGGATGGTCTCCGGTGTGACGGCGAGCAGTTCGGCGAGGTCCTTGACGTCGACCCGGCCGTGGGCGCGCGCCTGTTCGACGATGCGCTGGTGGCGTTCTGGTGCGTACATCGGGCCTCATCTGGTCGAGCGGGTCGCTCGGGTCGGTCAGCGTGTCCGGTCGGGGGCGGTCATGTGGAGCGGAACGGACATGCTCGGGCACGATCCGACCGGGAGGCCCGGGGCGCTCCTGGACGGCAAACGCAAACGGGCATCTGTTTCTGCATTTTTATCCCCGGATGTGTTTGTTTGTCAACGCGACGCGATGTATGGTGCTGCAGAGCCGTCCGGTCGCACCACGCACCGGACGCAGCACCGCCCCCGAACCACCCACCGCAGCTGCGCGTGAGATGAAGGAGTCTCCCCATGTCCGATCTGCTCGGAACCGGCGTCGGCCGCGGCGTTGCCCACGGCCCGGTGCTCCGGATGGCGGATCCTCTGGGAACCCCTTCGACCGCCCCGCTCGAGGGTTCGGCCGACGACGCCAAGCAGGCCGTGCACACGGCGCTCGCCGCGGTGGCGGAGGACCTCAACAAGCGCGGACAGCTCGCCGGCGGCGACGCCCAGGCCGTGCTCGAGGCCCAGGCGCTGATGGCCCAGGACCCGACCCTCCTCGACGACGTGCACATCCGCATCGACGGCGGCACCAACGCCGAGCGCGCAGTGCACGAGGCGTTCGCGCAGTTCCGTGACCTGCTCGTCGGCATGGGGGGCTACATGGGGGAGCGCGCGGCTGACCTCGACGACGTCGCCCAGCGCATCGTCGCGAAGCTCCGCGGTGTCCCCGCGCCGGGCGTGCCCGAGTCGGAGACCCCCTTCGTGCTCGTCGCCCGCGACCTCGCCCCGGCGGACACCGCCCTGCTCGACCTCGACAAGGTCCTGGCCCTCGTCACCCGTGACGGCGGCCCGACCTCGCACACCGCGATCCTCGCCCGGGCCAAGGGCATCACCGCGATCGTCGGCGTCACCGGTGCCGACGACCTGGTCGAGGGCCAGCACGTGGTCGTCGACGCCGGCGCCGGCACCGTGGTGACCGAGCCGTCCGACGAGCTCGTCGCCGACGTCGAGCAACGTATTGCCGAGCGCCGCGCCGCCGCTGCCACACCCCTGACCGCCGGCGCCCTCGCCGACGGTCACGTCGTCCCGCTGCTGGCGAACCTCGGCAGCCCGGCCGACGCGCAGGCCGCCGTCGACCTCGGCGCCGAGGGTGTCGGCCTGTTCCGCACCGAGTTCCTGTTCCTCGACTCGCCCACCGCCCCGACCGTCGCCTCGCAGCAGGCGTCGTACGAGCAGCTGCTCGCAGCGTTCCCCGGCAAGAAGGTCGTCGTCCGGGCGCTCGACGCCGGCGCCGACAAGCCGCTGCCCTTCCTCACCGACAAGGACGAGGAGAACCCGGCGCTCGGCCGCCGTGGGCTCCGGGCGCTCCGGAACCACCCGCAGGTGCTCCGCGACCAGCTGACCGCCCTCGCGCAGGCCGACGCCGCGACCGAGGCCGACCTCTGGGTGATGGCCCCGATGGTCGCCGACGCCGAGGAGACCGAGTACTTCGTCGACCTCGCTCGCGAGCTCGGCATCCGCACCGCCGGCGTGATGGCCGAGGTGCCCTCCCTGGCGCTGATGGCCGAGCAGGTGTTCCAGTCCGCCGACTTCGTCTCGATCGGCACGAACGACCTGACCCAGTACACGATGGCGGCCGACCGGATGCTCGGCACCGTCGCGCACTACCAGGACCCGTGGCACCCCGCCGTCCTGCGCCTCGTCGCCCAACTCGGCACGGCCGGAGCGGACGCGGGCAAGGCGGTCGGCATCTGCGGCGAGGCCGCGGCCGACCCGCTGCTCGCCGTCGTCCTCGTCGGCCTCGGCGCCACCACGCTCTCCATGACCCCCGCGGCCCTCGCCGACGTGCGCGCCGAACTCGGCAAGCACACCCTCGACGAAGCCCGCGGGATGGCCCAGGCAGCACTCGCCGCGAGCACGGCAGCGGCCGCCAAGTCCGCTGCCTCCGCAGCGCACGCCGTCTGAGCCCGCACCCCGCCCCATCCCACAGCACCACACCCGATCCCTGCAGCAGCACCACACACAGAGAGTCAACGCACATGACAACGTCGTCCGTTGCAGCGCCAGACACCCGCGACAAGTCGCGGGGTGGCGCTCGCGTCGCCGTCCAGAAGTTCGGCACGTTCCTGTCCGGCATGGTGATGCCCAACATCGCGATCTTCATCGCGTGGGGCCTCATCACCGCCTTCTTCATCGAGACCGGCTGGACGCCCGTGGGCGTCCTCGGCGGTTTCGGTGAGACGAACGGCGTGGCCAACATCGGCCTCGTCGGCCCGATCCTGACTTACCTCATCCCGCTCGCGATCGCCTTCCAGGGTGGCCGGATGGTCTACGAGACCCGCGGCGCGGTCGTCGGTTCCGTGATGGCCATGGGGGTCATCATCGGCGCCAACGGCACGATCATGATCCTCGGCGCGATGATCTGCGGTCCGCTCGGTGCGTACCTCATCAAGCAGATCGACAAGATCTGGGACGGCAAGATCAAGCCCGGCTTCGAGATGCTCGTCAACAACTACGCGGCCGGCATCCTCGGCTTCGTGCTCGCGCTGATCGGCTTCTTCTGGCTGGCCCCGCTGTTCAAGCTCATCGCCGAGGGCCTCGGCGCCGCGGTGAAGTTCCTCGTCGACAGCTCGCTGCTGCCGCTCGCCAGCGTCATCATCGAGCCGGCGAAGGTCTTCTTCCTCAACAACGCGATCAACCACGGCGTGCTCGACCAGCTCGGTGCGCAGCAGGTGCAGGAGTCCGGCAAGTCCATCCTGTTCCTCCTCGAGGCGAACCCCGGCCCCGGTCTCGGCATCCTGCTCGCCTTCACCTTCTTCGGTGTCGGCATCGCTCGCTCGACCGCTCCCGGCGCGATCCTCATCCAGTTCTTCGGTGGCATCCACGAGATCTACTTCCCGTACGTGCTGCAGAAGCCGATCCTCTTCGTCGCCGTCATCCTCGGCGGTGCGACCGGTGTCGCCACGAACGTCGCCTTCCAGTCCGGCCTCGTCGCCCCGGCGTCGCCCGGTTCGATCATCGCGGTCCTGACCGCGACGGCGAAGGACAGCTACGTCGGTGTCATCCTGTCCGTCGTCCTGTCGGCTGCCGTGTCCTTCGCGGTCGCGTCGTTCTTCCTGATCGCCAGCCGCAAGCGTGACCTGGCCTCCGGCAACGGCGGCGACATGAGCGCCGCGATGGCGAAGCTCCAGCAGAACAAGGGCCGCGACGTCAACGCCGCGACCTCGGGCCTGCTCGGCACCAACTCCCCGGCCAACGAGGAAGAGGCCGAGGCCTCCCTCGGGGGCGTCGGTTCCGCCAGCACCGCCACGGCGACGCGCGTCGAGAACGTCGTCTTCGCCTGCGACGCCGGCATGGGCTCGAGCGCCATGGGTGCGAGTGTCCTGCGGAACAAGATCAAGAAGGCTGGTATCGAGGGTGTCACGGTCGTCAACAAGGCGATCGCGAACCTCTCGGGTGACGAGGACCTCATCATCACCCAGGAGGAGCTCACGGACCGCGCGAAGCAGAAGAACCCGAACGCACAGCACGTGTCGGTCGGCAACTTCATGAACGCGCCGCAGTACGACCAGGTCGTCGACCAGCTCAAGAACCAGTAAGACAAGAGCACGATGGGGGAGGGGACGGGCGACCGTCCCCTCTTCCGCCGTCCACCACGAACAAGGAGAACCGTATGCCCGTCCTGCAGGAGAGCCAGATCCGCATCCACACCGAGGACGCTGCGCCGACCAAGTCGGAGGCGATGAAGGAGGCGGCTGCGATCCTCCAGGAGGTCGGCGCGGTCACCGCGGACTACTACCCCGCCATGCTCGAGCGCGAGAAGAGCGTCTCGACGTACATGGGCAACTACCTGGCGATCCCGCACGGCACGAACGACGCGAAGGACGCCATCAAGGCCTCTGCGCTGTCGTTCGTCCGCTACGCCACCCCGATCGACTGGGACGGCAACGACGTCCGCTTCGTCGTCGGCATCGCGGGCGTGAACAACGAGCACCTCGACATCCTCAGCAAGATCGCGATCGTGTTCTCGGACGAGGACCAGGTGCAGGCACTGACCGAGGCCCCCGACGCGGCCGCCGTCCTCGCGATCCTCGGTGAGGTCAACGAGTGAGCACCGCCGTCCACTTCGGTGCGGGCAACATCGGCCGCGGTTTCGTCGGTCTGCTGCTCCACCAGGCCGGGTACGAAGTCGTCTTCGCCGACGTCGCCGCTCCGCTGATCGACGCCCTGGCCGCTGCCGACTCGTACACCGTGCACGAGGTCGGCGCGGGCGCCCAGGACCACGTCGTCACCGGGTTCCGCGCCGTGAACAGCGCACAGGACGAGGCCGGTGTCGTCGCCGAGATCGCGACCGCCGACATCGTCACCTGCGCCGTCGGCCCGACGGTCCTGAAGTTCATCGCCCCCGTCATCGCGAGGGGGCTGCAGCAGCGCTCCGTCGACGCCGCGCCGCTCGCCGTGATGGCATGCGAGAACGCGATCAACGCCACCGACCGTCTCCGCGAGTTCATCGTCGACGCGCTGCCGGAGGACGAGCGGGCGGAGGCCCTGGCGAAGGCCGTCTTCGCGAACACCGCCGTGGACCGCATCGTCCCGGCACAGGCTCCGGGCGGCGGGCTCGACGTCACCGTCGAGACCTACTTCGAATGGGCCATCGACCGCACGCCCTTCCACGGTGCCGAGCCGGAGCTGCCGGGCGCGCACTACGTCGACGGCCTCGCCGCGTCGATCGAGCGCAAGCTCTTCACGGTGAACACCGGGCACGCCACCGTCGCCTACCACGGGTTCCTCGCCGGTGCGGACCGGATCTCCGACGCCGTCGCGATGCCCGCGGTCCGTTCGGCGCTCGAGGCCGTGCTCGCCGAGACGAGCGACCTGCTCGTCCGTCGACACGAGCTCGACCCCGAGGTGCACCGGGCCTACGTGGAGGCCATCATCGGCCGCTTCGAGAACCCGCACCTGCCGGACACGGTCACCCGCGTCGGCCGCCAGCCGCTGCGCAAGCTCTCCCGCGACGAGCGGTTCGTGTCGCCGGCCGCCGCCCTCGCCGAGAACGGCACCGAGCCGACCGCGCTCCTCGACGCGATGGGTGCCGCACTCCGGTTCGACGTCGCGGACGACGAGCAGAGCGTCGAGTTGCAGGCGCTGCTGCACTCGGACCGATCGGACGCCGACATCGCCTCCGAGATCACCGGCCTCGGTGGCGAGCACCCGCTGCACGCCTCGTTCACGGGCCGGGTCGGCGCCGCCCGCGCCTGACGGGCGTCATCTGACCCGACGGGAGGCCCGGTACCAGCTGGTACCGGGCCTCCCGTCGCGTCTCGGTGCGGGTCTACCGAACGCTCGACGACGCCGTCACGTCCGCGAGTACCGTCGCGGACATGACGAAGCAGTGGGTGGCACCGCGTCCGGGCGGCAGTGACGTGTTCGAACTGGTCGACGTCGAGGTGCCGGCCCCGGGCCCCGGCGAGGTGACCGTCCGCGTCCGGGCCGCCGGGATGAACCCCGCCGACGCGAAGCACACGCAGCGGGGCGACCCGTCCGACTTCCCCGTGCCGATCGGGTACGAGGTCGCCGGCGTCGTCAGCGCCGTCGGACCCGACACGACGATCGCGTCCGGCCCGGTCACCGTCGGGGACGAGGTCCTGGCATTTCGGGTCCGCGGTGGCTGGACCGAGGAGCTCACGCTGCCCGCAGCGGACGTGTTCGCCAAGCCGCCGTCGCTCGGGTTCCCGGAGGCCGCGAACCTGCTGCTCGCGGGCACGACGGCGGCGGACCTCATCCGCGTCACGGGCGTGCGGCCGGGCGACACGGTGCTCGTGCACGGCGCCTCCGGGGCGGTCGGGGTCAGCCTGCTCCAGCAGCTCCGCGCGGTCGGCGCGCGTGCGATCGGCACCGCCTCCGAGGCGAACGCCGACACCGTCCGCGGACACGGCGGTACGTGGGTCGCGTACGGGGACGGACTGGAGGCCCGCGTCCGCGAACTCGCCGCCTCCGGTGTCGACGTGGCCCTGGACTGCGTCGGGTCGGACGAAGCCGTCGACGTCTCGTTGTCCCTGGTGGCGGACCGGAGTCGCATCGCGACCATCGCCGCCTTCGGGCGTGCGGAGGCGGCCGGCATCACCGCGATCGGCGGAGCGCAGCCCGACAGCGCCGCGTTCCGGGACTCGGTGCGGGCGCGCCTCATCGACCTGGCCGGGCGCGGCGAGCTCGTCGTGCCGGTCGCCCGGACCTACCCACTCACCGAGGCACGGGCAGCCCTCGAGCTGCTCGAGTCGGGGCACCCGGGCGGGAAGCTGGCGCTGCTGCCCTGACCCCTGGCCCTGAGCGGTGTCGACGCGGGCAGGTGCTGTGCGGGTGTCGTGGACTTGTGCCGTCGCGGCGCTGCTGTCCTGACGGAGCCGGGGCTGGCACACTGGGTCCAGCGCGCGGGGTCAGTGTGCGGGGGAGCAGGACGGCGGGACACGGGTCCCGGCGGTCGGCACCACCGTCCGGATCGCCGCGGGTACACCGACCCCGCACCCCGGAAGGAACCGCCGTGAGCGACCAGTACCCCCAGGACCCGTACGCCAAGCGTCCGGGTGACGAGCCCGACCCGTCGCAGGGGTCGCCGTACGGGCAGCAGCCCTCCGGGTCTCCCTACGGGCAGCAGCCGACGCAGCAGCCGCCGTACGGCCAGCAGCCCTCCGGGCAGCCGACGCAGCAGCCGCCGTACGGCCAGCAGGCCCCGTACGCGCAGCCCGGGCAGTACGGGCAGCAGTCGCCGTACGGGCAGCCCGGGCAGCCGGGTCAGTCTGGCCAGTACGGTCAGCAGCCGGGGCAGTTCGCCCAGCCGCAGTCGTACGGGCAGCAGCCGGTGGCGCAGGGCGAACCCCCGCTCTGGGCGCCCTGGTACGGCATCCCGTTCCCGAAGGCGTTCACGCGCTTCTGGAAGAAGTACGTGCGCTTCGACGGTCGTGCCAGCCGCAGCGAGTTCTGGTTCTGGGCGCTCTGGTGGGCAATCGGCAACATCGTCACGAACCTGATCGACACCGTCATCGGCGGCAGCGACTCGAACGTGGTCGGCGGACTCTGGGCGCTCGCGACCCTCGTCGGGTTCATCGCGCTCACCGTGCGCCGCCTGCACGACGTGAACTTCTCGGGCCTGCTGGCGCTGCTGTTCATCATCCCGCCGATCGGTGTGCTCTTCGCCATCGTGATCGGCTGCATCCCGTCCGTCCGTGAGGGTGCCCGCTTCGACCAGCCGAACCGCGGCTGATCGACGTCTCACGGCGGCCCTGCCAGGTGGTTGGGCCGCCGTCGTGACCCGTGGGGCTGCCCCTCGGTCGGGGGTCGTCACGTTCCCCCCGGTGTGGACCGTTCCTGGTTGACTCAGAGCCGAGCACCACTCGACACCAGGGGAGACACCGTGAGCGACAACCCGGAGCAGCCGTACGGCAAGCCGGACGACCAGCAGCCGTACGGGCAGCAGGACCCCTACGGACAGCAGCAGCAGGGACAGCAGTACGGCCAGCAGGGCCAGCAGCAGTACGGCCAGCAGCAGCAGTACGGCCAGCAGGGCCAGTACGGCCAGCAGCCGCAGGGCTACGGTCAGGGCGTCCAGACCGGGCCGAACGGTGAGCCGCCGCTGTGGGCCCCGTGGTACGGCATCTCGTTCCCGAACGCGGTCAAGCGGTTCTTCAAGAAGTACGTCCGGTTCGACGGTCGCGCCAGCCGGAGCGAGTTCTGGTGGTGGTCCCTCGCCAGCTTCATCGTGGTGGCCGTGCTGTACGCGCTGCTCGGCATCGGTGGCGCCATGTCGGACTTGCGGACTGACCCGACCACGGGAACGACCACCGGATCGTTCAGCGCGCTGTACTGGATCGCTACCGTGCTCCTGGTCGTCTTCGGCCTCGCGGTGGTCATCCCGAACCTCGCCATCACCTGGCGGCGTCTGCACGACGCGAACCTGGCCGGTCCGTTCTACTTCCTCGGGTTCATCCCGATCGTCGGCGGCATCATCGTGCTCGTGCTGACGGTCCTGCCCTCGAAGCCCGAGGGCCAGCGGTTCGACCGCCCCGAGCGCGGCTGACGCACCACGCCACGACGAAGCCCTCCTGCCCCGGTCGGGGAGGAGGGCTTCATCGCGGGACGAAACGGACTGACGACTCAGACCACGCGGACGCGGGCCAGCGATCCGTCGACGACCAGGTCGCGGACGGTCGAGGTCGGGTTCGCGATCTCGAACCGGAGCGCACCGCCCGGCTGGTCGAACCACGGCCGCACGAACCGGACGGTGACGAGGAACGGTCGCTCGACGACGTACCGGTGCACCTCGGGGGAGGCGGCCGTGTGCGGCGGCAGCGATCGTGCCGGCAGCGGCGTCTCGAGCGGGTGCAGGAGGTAGCCGTCCGGTCCGCCGATGCGGTCGACGGGGACGCCGGCGGGGATCTGGATGGTCAGACCGGCGTCACCGGTCGCGGCGACCTGCTGCGCCAGCTGCGGGTAGGTCGACGCCGACCCGTCCCGCATCTGGTCGAGGTCGCTGCGACGGATGTCGCGCGCGTCCGGGAACGGCCGGTTCAGGAAGCGACGGAGCATCTCGACCGCGTCGGCCTCGTTGCCGGCCGTGGCCAGGCGACGGGCGGTCCCGTAGTCGACGACCTCGAGCGCGAAGGAGCCGGCGTCGACCGGGACGATGCGCAGTGCACCCTCCACCGGCGGCTCGTGGAGCGTCTCGCCGGGGAGCTGCACGTACCGGACCGTGTAGCCGAGCTGATCCAGGATGGGGCGGGTGTCCGCGAACGTCATGAGCGGGAGCCTAGCGCGCCCGCCCATGACGTTCCTGTCGGCATCGGAGTGCTACGCCCGGCCGCGCATGACTGCCTGCTTGACCTCGGAGATCGCCTTCGTCACCTGGATACCGCGGGGGCAGGCGTCGGTGCAGTTGAAGGTCGTGCGGCAGCGCCAGACGCCTTCCTTGTCGTTGAGGATGTCCAGGCGCACGTCGGCCGCGTCGTCGCGGGAGTCGAAGATGAAGCGGTGCGCGTTGACGATCGCCGCGGGGCCGAAGTACTGGCCGTCGGTCCAGAACACCGGGCACGAGGACGTGCACGCGGCGCAGAGGATGCACTTGGTGGTGTCGTCGAAGCGGGCACGGTCGGCCACCGACTGGATGCGCTCCTTGCCCTTCTCCGGCGCCGACTTCGGCTGCAGGAACGGCTGCACCTCCCGGAACGACTTGAAGAAGGGCTCCATGTCGACGATGAGGTCCTTCTCGAGCGGCAGGCCCTTGATCGCCTCGACGTAGATCGGCTTCGAGATGTCGAGGTCCTTGATCAGCGTCTTGCACGCCAGGCGGTTGCGGCCGTTGATGCGCATCGCGTCGGAGCCGCACACGCCGTGGGCGCAGGAACGTCGGAAGGTCAGGGACCCGTCCTGCTCCCACTTGATCTTGTGCAGCGCGTCCAGGATGCGGTCGGTCGGCAGCATCATGACGTCGAAGTCCTGCCAGCGCGGCTCGTCGTCCACGTCCGGGTCGAACCGGCGGACGATCACCGTGACGGAGAACGATCCGGGAGGGGCGTCCTGCACGGTGTCGGTGCGGGGCGCGTCGGAGACCAGGGTGTCGGTCATCTCAGTACTTCCTCTCCATCGGCTGGTACCGGGTGATCACGACCGGCTTCCAGTCGAGCGTGATGTGGTCGTCGGCGAGGGACGAGTGCGGGTCGCCCGTCAGGTACGCCATGGTGTGCTGCATGTAGTTCTCGTCGTCGCGCTTCGGGTAGTCGTCACGCATGTGGCCGCCGCGGGACTCCTTGCGGTTCCGTGCCGAGTACACGACGACCTCGGCCAGGTCGAGCAGGAACCCGAGCTCGACCGCTTCGAGTAGGTCGGTGTTGAACCGCTTGCCCTTGTCCTGCACCGAGACCTGCATGAAGCGGTTCCGGAGCGTGTGGATCGTCTCCGTCACGCGGGCGAGGGACTCGTCAGTGCGGAAGACCTGCGCGTTCTTGTCCATCTCCTCCTGCAGCTCCTTGCGGAGCACGGAGACCCGTTCGGTCCCGGTGGAGGCCCGGAGCTGCTCGAGCATGCCGCGCACGTTCGCCGCGGGGTCCTCGGGCAACGGCAGGAACTCGGCCGTCTGCACGTACTCGGCGGCGTTGTTGCCCGAGCGCTTGCCGAACACGTTGATGTCGAGCAGTGAGTTCGTACCGAGACGGTTCGAGCCGTGCACCGAGACGCAGGCGCACTCGCCGGCGGCGTAGAGACCCGGGACGACGGTGTCGTTGTCCGAGAGGACCTCGGCCTTGACGTTGGTCGGGATGCCGCCCATGGCGTAGTGCGCGGTCGGCATCACCGGCACCGGCTCGACGACCGGGTCGACGCCCAGGTAGGTGCGGGCGAACTCGGTGATGTCGGGCAGCTTCGTCTCGAGGACCTCGGCGCCCAGGTGCGTGCAGTCGAGCAGCACGTAGTCCTTGTTCGGCCCGGCTCCACGCCCCTCGGCGACCTCCTGCACCATGCAGCGGGCGACGATGTCACGCGGCGCGAGGTCCTTGATGGTCGGGGCGTAGCGCTCCATGAACCGTTCACCCGAGGCGTTGCGGAGGATCGCGCCCTCACCACGGGCACCCTCGGTCAGCAGGATGCCGAGGCCCGCGAGCCCGGTCGGGTGGAACTGGAAGAACTCCATGTCCTCGAGCGGCAGCCCGGTGCGCCAGACGATGCCCACGCCGTCGCCGGTCAGGGTGTGCGCGTTCGAGGTGGTCTTGTACATCTTGCCGAAGCCACCGGTCGCGAAGACCATCGCCTTGGCGTGGAACACGTGCAGCTCGCCGGTCGAGAGCTCGAACGCGACGACGCCGGCCGGCTGCTTGCGGGTGACGCCGTCGTCGCCCACCACGTCGACCATGATGAGGTCGAGCGCGTAGAACTCGTTGAAGAAGTTGACGCCGAGCTTCACGCAGTTCTGGAACAGCGTCTGCAGGATCATGTGGCCGGTGCGGTCGGCCGCGTAGCAGGCACGGCGGACCGGGGCCTTGCCGTGGTCACGGGTGTGGCCACCGAACCGTCGCTGGTCGATCTTGCCCTCGGGCGTCCGGTTGAACGGCAGGCCCATGTTCTCGAGGTCGATGACCGCGTCGATGGCCTCCTTCGCCAGGATCTCGGCGGCGTCCTGGTCGACCAGGTAGTCGCCGCCCTTGATGGTGTCGAAGGTGTGCCACTCCCACGAGTCCTCTTCGACGTTCGCGAGGGCGGCCGCCATGCCGCCCTGCGCCGCTCCGGTGTGGGAGCGCGTCGGGTACAGCTTCGAGATGACGGCGGTGTTCGCCTTCGGCCCGGCTTCGATGGCGGCCCGCATGCCGGCGCCTCCTGCGCCGATGATGACGATGTCGAACTGGTGGTGGTGCACGGTGATGTCGGTCACAGGGGTCTTTCGATCAGGAGGTGGAGCGTGCGGGGCGTCGGCGGGTGCGGTACGACGTCTACTGCGCGGGGCAGAAGGACGGCAGGTCCGCAGCGGCAGCGCCGGCGGGGCACGGGTCGAACGTCCAGCACACGAGCGTGCCGAGGACGATGAGGAGGACACACGCGACGAGCACGGCGCCGAGCAGGGTCTTGCGGACCCCGGCCTTGCCGACGTAGTCGTTGATGATCGTGCGCATGCCGTTCGAGCCGTGGATCAGCGCGAGCCAGAGCATCAGCGTGTCCCAGATCCGCCAGAACGGGCTCGCCCACTTACCGGCGACGAAGGCGAAGTCGATCTGCTTGACGCCTTCGCCGGCGACCATGTTCACGAAGAGGTGGCCGAAGATGAGGACGACGAGCAGCACGCCCGACGCCCGCATGTAGATCCAGCCCCACTTCTCCCAGTTGGTGGTGCGGCGGGCGGCGTCGGCGCTGCGGGGCGGTGCGACGGTCTCGGTGGTCATGACGGCCCTCGGTTCAGTTGAAGTCGGCGACGAGGTTCATGAGCTGGCGCGGCAGGAAGCCCGCGATCGCCACTGCCCAGAGCACGAGGACGACCCAGAACATGGCGCGCTGGTACTTCGGCCCCTTCGACCAGAAGTCGATGAGGATGATCCGCAGCCCGTTGAACGCGTGGAACACGATGGCGGCGACGAGGGCGATCTCGCCCAGGTTCATCAGCGGCGTCTTGTACGTGCCGATGACGGCGTTGTAGGCCTCGGGCGAGAGCCGGACCAGTGCCGTGTCGAGGATGTGCACCAGCAGGAAGAAGTAGATGGCGACGCCGGTGATCCGGTGCAGCACCCACGACCACATCCCGATCGAGCCGCGGTAGAGCGTGCCCTGCGGCGCTCGCGTCCGAGGTGCGTCGATCGACGTACCGTCGATGGTCACCTGCGGGGTGGCTGTCGCCGTCCCGCCTGCGGTCTGCTCGGCCATGAGCTCGCCTTCCCGTAGGGCCGGCGCACCGATCGGCGCGCCGTTGCCGTCGTGTTCGTGTGGAACGACACCATCCTACGTCCGGGCACCGACGTTCTCGTGCCACCCGGTGCGGGCGGTGCGGGGCACGGCCGGCGGAGCCCCGATCGTCCGCGCCGTCTCGTGGTGGGCGAGCAACTCGTCACCGACCGACTCCCACGTCGTGCCCTCGACCCGAAGCCGACCCGCGGAGCCCATCCGCTCGGCGAGTGCCCGGTCGGCGTGCAACCGCGCCACCGCCGCGCGGAGCGCCAGCGGCGCTGCCGGGTCGTACAGCTCGCCGTCCAGACCCGGCGACACCAGGTCGAGCGGTCCGCCGGCGGCCGGGGCCACCACCGGCAGGCCGGCCGCGTGGGCCTCCTGCAGGGTCTGCCCGAACGTCTCAGCGGCCCCGGTGTGCACGAACACGTCGAGCATCGCGTACGCGTCCGCCAGCGCATCGGCGCGCAGCGGACCGGTGAAGGTCACGTCCAGGTGGCGCAGGCGCCGCTCGAGCAGCGCCCGGGAGGGACCCCCTCCTGCGACCACGACCCGGATGCCCGGCATGCCGCCGAGTTCCGCGAGCCGTTCGACCTCCTTCTCCGGTGCCAGCCGACCCACGTAGCCGACGACGGTCTCCCCGTTCGGGGCGATCCGCCGGCGCAGGGCCCGGACGTGGGCGGAGGAGCGACGGTCCGGGTGGAAGAGGGCCGTGTCCACACCACGACCCCAGCGGGCCACCCGTGGGACGCCCGCTTCCGCGAGCATCGCGGCCGTCGCCGAGGACGGCGCCAGCGTCAGCGACGCTCCCGCGTGGATGCGCCCGAGGACCCGGCGGACCAGTGGGGCCGCTGCGGACAGGCCGTTCCGTTGTGCGAACCCGGCCACGTCGGTCTGGAAGACGGCGACGGAGGGGATGCCGAGCCTCCCGGCCGCCGTGATCGCGCGCCCACCCAACAGGAAGGGGCTGGCGGCGTGCAGCACGTCCGCGCCCGAGGCGGCGAGGATCGTGTCGAGGACCGGGTGCGGGAGCGCGACCGGGAACTGCCGGTACGCGACCGCGGGGATCCGGTGCACGTCGAAGCCCAGGTGCCGCTCCTGCTCGGAGCGCGACCGCCAGGCCGCCAGGCCGGGGGTGTCCGGGGCGATGACGACGGCCCGGTGGCCGCGACGTCGCAGGTGTTCGAGCACCGCGAGGACGCTCGTGGTGACGCCGTTGAGGGTGGGCAGGAAGCTCTCGGTCACGACGGCGACGGTCCGGGGGGACTCGTTGCCTCGCTCCACGCTGCGTGCGTTCATGGCACGGCCCATGCTCACGCCGACGCGTGGACGACCGGGGGGTGCGACGTGAACGCGGTGCGCGCGAGGGGTGAACAGACCGTGCGCCGACACCGGGGTCGTCCACGACACGTCCAGACGACGCGCAGCTGCCGCATGGGTGCGCCGGTACGGTGGGCGCGTGACGGACGCACTCGACGACTTCTACGCGATCATCCCGGCCGGCGGCATCGGATCGCGCCTGTGGCCGCTCTCGCGCGCCGACGCCCCGAAGTTCCTGCACGACCTGACTGGTTCCGGGTCGTCCCTGCTGCGGCAGACATGGGACCGGCTCGAGCCGCTCGCCGGACCCGACCGCATCATGGTCGTCACCGGCCGCGCCCACCGCGTCGCCGTCGAGTCGCAGCTCCCCGGGGTCGAGGACCACAACGTCGTGCTCGAGAGCGAGCCCAAGGACTCCACCGCGGCGATCGGCTTGGCCGCCGCGGTCCTGCACCGCCGCGAGCCCGACGTCGTGATCGGCTCGTTCGCCGCCGACCACGTGATCGGCGACGCCCGCGGGTTCCGCCGGTCCGTCCGCGAAGCCGTCGCCGCCGCCCGCGCCGGGTTCATCACGACGATCGGCATCACGCCCTCCGAGCCGGCCATCGGCTTCGGCTACATCCACGCCGCCGACGAGTCGCTCGACGTCGCGGGCGCGACCACCGCACACGCCGTCCGGTCCTTCGTCGAGAAGCCCGACCTGAAGACCGCGAAGAAGTACGTCGCCGACGGGTCGTACCTCTGGAACGCGGGCATGTTCATCAGCCGCGCCGATGTGCTCCTCGCCGAGATCGGGCGCAACGAGCCCGAGCTGCTGGCCGGCATCGAGGAGCTCGCCGCCGCGTGGGACACCTCCGCGCGCGGGATCGTGGTCGACCGCATCTGGCCGACCCTGAAGAAGATCGCGATCGACTACACCGTCGCCGAGCCCGCAGCCGCCGCCGGACGCATGGCGGTCGTGCCCGGCGACTTCGACTGGGACGACGTCGGCGACTTCGCCTCGCTCGCGAAGCTGCAGTCCGGTGGGCGCAAGAACAACCTGGCCGTGCTGGGCGACAACGCCCGCATCCTGGCCGACTCGGCGAGCGGCATCGTCGTGTCGCAGAGCAACCGGCTGATCTCGCTGATCGGGGTCGAGGACATCGTCGTCGTCGACACCCCGGACGCGCTGCTCGTCACCACGAGCGCGAACGCGCAGCGGGTCAAGGGCGTGGTGGACGCGCTGAAGATCAGTGGGCGGGACGACGTGCTCTGAGGAGCGCCCGTCAGCGTGCCAGGAGTGGCATGCCGCACTACCGTGGGTGGTCGCAGCGGGGGGCCGCGGGTGACCTGGGGGGAGCAGATGGTCGACATCGAGTACGACGACGGGGATGTGTCGACGGGGACGCGTCATCGTCGGCTGGCCGCAGCACTCCTGATGCTCACACTGTTCAGCGGCGCGGTCGCTGGCTGCGCGCAACACACGACCCCCGGACCGCAATCGGACGGCACCCCCGTCGTGGATTCCGAGAGCGCGCAGCAACGGATCGTCGAGGTCGTCGACGACGCGACCGAGCGTCTCGGTGGCGACTGGCGCGTGCGCTCGGGGCCGGACTACGCCGAGGCGTGCGAACTGCGGAACGGCGATCGCGGAGCGGAGTGGACCTTCTTCGTCACGCGCGCGCAGATCGGAGACGTCGCCGCAGACGTCGCGAAGGTCGAAGCGCGTTGGAGAGAGCAGGGCATGTCCGTCGATCGCTGGGGAACCAAGACCGAGCCGACGGTCGTGGGCCGCGGCGGCGATCGCACCGACTCCATCAGCTTCTCCGTCGCGCCGGACCTGTACGTGATCCAGAGCGTATCGCTCTGCTTCCCTGGCGATGCCGATGAACTCTGACCGAGTACGCCGCAGAGCGAGCGGGTCGTTGGCGACGGCGAGTACCGCAGCCCTGGTGCTCGGGGTGGTCCTGCTGCTGACCGGGTGTCGTCCGGCAGGCGTGCCCGAGCCGACACCTCCGGCGACACCGGCGGTGAACGAGCGCGACGCGAAGCAGCAGATGATCAACGCCGTGGACGACCTGACCGGACGCCTGGGCGGAGACTGGCGGCAGGGGACCGGTCCGGTCGGGGACGTCTCGAGCGACCTCGCCGAGGTCGAGGGGCTGTGGAAGCAGCAGGGCATGACCATCCAGCGCTGGGGATTCACCGCTCATCCGACCATCGTGGGTCGTAGTGGGGACGCCACCGACTCGATCAGTCTCTCGGTTGCTGACCAGCAGTACGGGATCCAGGCACTGTCGCGGTGCTTCGCGGGAGACCCCGATGAACTCTGACCTGGCCACTCCACGACGTTGGACCGCTGCCACGCTGGGCGTGCTCGTCGTCGGCACGCTCGTCGGCTGTGCGTCCCCCGCTCCGGCACCGCCCGGGAACGAGACCGCGGCACCGGTCGTCGATCAGGTCACCGCGCAACGGCAGATGGTCGCCGCGGTCGACGAGACGACCACCGCGCTGGGCGGCGCGTGGCAGCACGAGACCGGCCCCGAGTACGCCGAGGACTGCGGACTGCCGAACGGGGACCAGGGGGCACAGTGGCGTTTCCTCGTCACGCGTCCCTCGGTCGGCGAGGTCGCGTCGGACGTGGCCGCGACGGAGGCCCGGTGGCGGAAGCAGGGCATGTCGATCGACCACTGGGGCACGGCCGACGAGCCGACGATCACGGGACGCGGCGGTGGGACGACGAAGTCGATCAGCCTCTCGGTCGCGAAGGACCTGTACGGCGTCGAGGCCGTCTCGCTCTGCTTCCCGGGGGACGCCGATGAACTGTGAGACCGTGATCCGCCGGCGCCGCCGCTGGCAAGCGGGGGCTGTCGGGCTCGGCACTCTCGTCGTCCTGGCGCTCGTCGGCTGCACTGCGCACGCACCGGCACCCGAACCGACGACGACCCGGGCACCGACCGTGAACCGGGACGTCGCGCAGCAGCAGATGGTCGACGACGTCGAGGCGGTCACCGGCCGTCTCGGCGGGAGGTGGCAGCCGCGGACCGGCCCCGACTACCTGGAGGACTGCCGGCTCCCCGGCGGCGACCAGGGTGCGAAGTGGCGGTACCTCGTCACCCGCGCGGGCACCGGGCGACGCGGCCGGCGACGTCGCTGCGACCGAGGCATGGTGGCAGCACCAGGGGATGGCGATCGACTGGGGGATGACGATCGACCACTGGGGGACGGCGGACCGCCCGACCATCGTGGGTCGTGGTGGCGGGCGGACCGACTCGATCCGGCTGACGGTGTCGGAGGGGCAGTACGCGGTCCAGGCTCTCTCGCTGTGCTTCCCCGGCGACGCGGACGAGGACTTCTGAACCACCCTGCGGACCGGCGGATGTGCGGGATGCCTGCACGATCCTCCAGACCGGGGCCCGGCTGTAGCGCTCCATCACGAAACCCCGCGAACTGGGGTCACGGACGAGCCATCGCGTTTCCGGCGCGTTACGACGCGGTCGCGATCGCGTAACCGATGTCGGAGGGGCTCCGGACCGGTCCTGTACCGCCCGGCCGGTCGTGTACTGTCCTCACGATCGCCCGGTGCGCAGTGACTCCGGGCCGACTCCCGATCTCCCCGGAGGAACCCCCGTGTCATCTCGTACCCGCCGCGTCGCCATGAGCGGCCTCGCGCTCGTCGGCACCGTCGCCGTGCTCGCCGGCTGCGCATCCGCACCGTCCGACTCGACATCGTCCAAGAAGTCCGACTTCCTGCCCTGCATGGTGTCCGACGCGGGCGGCTTCGACGACAAGTCGTTTAACCAGCTCGGCTTCGAGGGCATGAAGGACGCCGCGTCCGAGCTCGGTGCCCAGTACAAGGACGCCGAGTCCAAGGACGCCACCGTCTACGACTCGAACATCCAGCAGCTCGTCAACCAGAACTGCAACCTCATCGTCACGGTCGGCTTCAACCTCGCCGCCTCGACGAAGAAGCAGGCCGCGGCGAACCCCGACACCGACTTCGCGATCATCGACGACAACTCGATCGACGCGAAGAACGTCAAGCCGATCACCTTCGACACCTCGCAGGCGGCGTTCCTCGCCGGCTACGCGGCCGCGTCGTACTCGAAGTCCGGCACCGTCGGTACCTTCGGCGGCATGCAGATCCCGACCGTCACCATCTTCATGGACGGCTTCGCGGACGGCGTCGCGTACTACAACGAGCAGAAGAAGAAGGACGTCAAGGTCGTCGGCTGGGACGTCGAGAGCCAGAAGGGCTCCTTCACCGGTGGCTTCGAGGCCGGCACCCAGGCGAAGTCGGTCGCGCAGTCGCTGCTCGACCAGGACGCCGACGTGATCCTGCCCGTCGGTGGCCCGATCTACCAGTCCGCCGCGGAGGCGATCAAGGACGCCGACAACGGCTCCGTCCTCATCGGCGCGGACAGCGACCTCTACGAGGCCGACCCCCGCTACAAGGACATCGCCTTCACCTCCATCGAGAAGGGCATGAAGCCCGCGGTCAAGGACGTCGTCGAGCAGGCCGCGAAGGGCAACTACTCGAAGACCCCCTACGTCGGCACGCTGAAGAACGACGGCGTCGGCATCGCGCCGTTCCACGACTACGAGTCCAAGGTCGACTCGGGTCTGCAGGGTGAGCTCGACGAGATCAAGGCCGGCATCATCGACGGCTCGGTCAAGGTCGACACCGAGGCATCCGTCAAGTAGTCCGACGAACGCGGGCGGGGGATCACTCCTCCGCCCGCGTTCTCGCGCGCACGGGGACCCGTGCGCGCCCGAGACAGAAATAGACTCACCGACATGAAGCTCGAACTCCGCGGCATCACGAAGCGGTTCGGCAGCCTGGTCGCCAACGACCACATCTCGATCACCGTCGAACCGGGCGAGGTGCACTGTCTCCTCGGCGAGAACGGTGCGGGCAAGTCGACCCTGATGAACGTCCTCTACGGCATGTACCAGGCCGAGGAGGGCGAGATCCTGCTCGACGACGTCGTCCAGCACTTCGACGGACCGGGCGACGCCATGCGCTCCGGCATCGGCATGGTGCACCAGCACTTCATGCTCGTCCCCGTCTTCACCGTGGCCGAGAACGTCATGCTCGGGCAGGAGGAGACGGCGTTCGGTGGCCGTCTCGACCTCGCCGGTGCCCGCAGACGTGTCCGTGAGATCTCCGAGCGGTTCGGGTTCGACGTCGACCCCGACGCCCGGGTCGAAGACCTGCCGGTCGGTGTCCAGCAGCGTGTCGAGATCATCAAGGCGCTCTCCCGTGACGCCTCCGTGCTGGTGTTCGACGAGCCGACGGCCGTCCTCACCCCGCAGGAGACCGACGAGCTGATGGGCATCATGCGCCAGCTCCGCGAGGCCGGCACCGCCATCGTCTTCATCACGCACAAGCTCCGCGAGGTCCGTGAGGTCGCCGACCGCATCACCGTGATCCGCCTCGGCAAGGTCGTGGGGGAAGCGTCCCCGACCGCGTCGAACAGCGAGCTCGCGGCGCTGATGGTCGGCCGCAGCGTCGAACTCGTCGTCGAGAAGGCCCCGGCCACCCCGGGCGAAGCGGCCCTGGTCGTCGAGGGTCTCACCGTCACCGACCCCACCGGCCTCGTGCTGGTCGACGACGTCTCGTTCACGGTCCGCCGGGGTGAGGTGCTCGCGATCGCGGGCGTGCAGGGCAACGGCCAGACCGAGCTGACCGAGGCGATCATGGGCCTCGAGCCGGTGCGCTCCGGCCGGATCACCCTGGACGGGCGCGAGGTCACCGGCCGCAGTGTCAAGCAGATCCTGGACGCCGGTGTCGGGTTCGTCCCCGAGGACCGCAAGGAAGACGGTCTGGTCGGCGAGTTCACGATCGCCGAGAACCTCATGCTCGACCGCGCCGACGCCGCCGACTTCGTCCGTGCCGGCACCATCCGCGCCGCCGAGCGGGACGCCTTCGCCGACGAGAAGATCGCCGAGTTCGACATCCGCACGCCCGGCCGTACCACCGCGGCCGGCCGGCTCTCCGGCGGCAACCAGCAGAAGATCGTCCTGGCCCGCGAACTGAGCCGCCCCCTGCGACTCTTCGTCGCCGCGCAGCCCACCCGTGGCATCGACGTCGGCTCGATCGAGTTCGTCCACAAGCGCATCGTCGAGACCCGCGACAGCGGCGTCCCGGTGATCGTCGTCTCCACCGAGCTCGACGAAGTCGTCGCGCTCGCCGACCGGATCGCCGTGATGTACCGCGGCGCGATCGTCGGCATCGTCCCCGCGTCCACACCCCGGGACGTCCTCGGACTCATGATGGCGGGCGAACTGCCCGCAGGAACGGAGCTCGCCGCGTGAGCGACCCCACGCCGCAGCACGACGGCACCACGCCGTCGGACCGCACCACACCCACCCACGCGACCACGGGCCTCCCGGCCGACGCCGACACGACGCGTGCCGACACGGCGCGTGCCGACGTGACCCCCGCCGTCGACGACCGCCTGCAGGAGGTCACCGGCGCACCGCACCTGATGACCGACTCGGCGACCGACAGCGAGCGCCGCGAAGGACGCTGGAGCGACGCGCTGCGGAGCATCGTGAACGGCTCGGTCCTGACCACCGTCCTCGCAGTGGTCCTGGCCCTCGTCGCCAGCGGTGTCCTCATCGCCCTCACCGACAAGGACGTCCAGGCCGCAGCCGGGTACTTCTTCGCCCGTCCGCTCGACACGCTCCGGGCGGTCGGGACGGCCGTCGGTGGCTCGTACTCGTCGCTGTTCCAGGGCTCGGTCATCAACTTCGGTGCCCCGTCGTTCGCGACCGCGATCGCCCCGATCACGCGCTCCGTCGACTACGCGGTGCCGCTCATCGCCGCCGGTCTCGGCGTCGCGGTGGCGTTCCGCACGGGGCTGTTCAACATCGGTGGCCAGGGACAGGTCCTGATGGCCGCCGCGGCCGCCGGTTGGGTCGGGTTCTCGTTCGACCTGCCAGCCGTCGTGCACATCCCGCTCACGATCCTCGCCGGCATCGTCGGCGGTGCGGTGTGGGCAGGCATCGTCGGGCTCCTCAAGGCCCGGACCGGTGCCAACGAGGTCGTCCTGACGATCATGCTCAACTACGTCGCCCTGTACCTGGTGAGCTTCATGCTCCGCACCCCCGGCCTCCTGCAGGCCGGCGGCAGCCCGAACCCGATCTCGCCGGCGACCCGCGACTCGGCGGTCCTGCCGTCGCTGTTCGGCTCGCGGTTCGGCATCGACCTCGGCTTCATCGTCGCCCTCATCGCGGTCGTCGTCGTGTGGTGGCTGATGAACAAGTCGTCGCTCGGGTTCCGCTTCCGCACGGTGGGCGAGAACCCCCGTGCCGCTCGCGTCGCCGGCATGAGCGTCCCGATGCTGACCATCTGGGTGATGGTCATCTCGGGTGCCCTCATCGGCATCGCCGGCGCCTACCAGGTCGAGGGAGCCGTCACGACCGGCTTCACCTCGGGCATCGACGCCGGCATCGGGTTCGACGCGATCACCGTCGCGCTGCTCGGCCGCTCGAAGCCGTGGGGCACCTTCTGGGCCGCGATCCTGTTCGGGGTGCTCAAGAACGGTGGCTACGCCATGCAGGCCGCCAACGGCATCCCGATCGACATCGTCGGCGTCATCCAGGCCCTCATCGTCCTGTTCATCGCGGCCCCGCCGCTCGTCCGCGCGGTCTTCCGGATCCCGCAGCCGGGCGCTCGGCGTCGCACCCCGAAGAGCACCAAGCGGAAGGCGGTCGCCGCGTGAGCACCCTCAGTCCCACCGCGGTCCCGGCGACCCCCGTCGCCGACCGAGCCGTCGAGACCACCCGCAGCTGGAAGGCGCCGATCGCGTTCGCCGTGTTCTCGGTGCTCGCCGCCGTGCTGTTCCTCGGCGTCCGCCGTGGCGGTACGACCACGTTCCGACTCGCCAACGCCGGTGACTTCGTGCAGCTGCCGAACGTCGGTCTGCCGTCGCTGGCGACCGGCGTGGTCGTCGTCGTCCTGCTGTCGTTGGGCACCGCCGTCGCCTTCTTCCTCGTCGGGCGGTACCGTCCGGTGCCGCTGTGGCTGACGAGCGTCTTCGCGGTCGTCTTCGTCGTCGGGTTCCTCACCTGGGCAGCCGCCGGCAAGACGATCCCGCTGCCCGGCCTGTTGGTCGGCGCGATCGGCCTCAGCGTCCCGCTGGTGTTCGGCGCCCTCGGCGGGGTCATCTCCGAGCGCGTCGGCGTCGTGAACATCGCCATCGAGGGGCAGTTCCTCGCCGGTGCGTTCACCTCGGCGCTCATCGCCTCGCTGACCGGGTCCGCCTGGGTCGGGTTGATCGGTGCGCTCATCGCGGGTGTGCTCGTGTCGTTCGTCCTCGCGGCGTTCAGCATCAAGTACCTCGTCGACCAGGTCATCGTCGGTGTGGTCATCAACGCGTTCATCTCCGGGCTCACCGGGTTCCTGTACTCACAGGTGCTCTCGCCGTCCGAGACGACGCTGAACATCGGCATCCGCTTCCCGAAGACCGAGATCCCGGTGCTGCACCAGATCCCGGTGATCGGTCCGGTGTTCTTCGAGCAGACCGTCATCGTCTACTTGGCGTACATCGCGGTGGCCCTGGTGACCTTCGCCCTGTTCAAGACCCGCTGGGGCCTCCGCCTCCGCGCGGTCGGCGAGCACCCGGAGGCGGCGGACACCGTCGGCATCAACGTCACCGGCACCCGCTTCTGGAACGTCTCGCTCGCCGGTGCGATCGCGGGTCTGGGCGGCGCCTACTTCACGCTCGACGCGGTCGGTCCGTTCACGAAGGACATGACGGCGGGCGCGGGCTACATCGCCCTGGCCGCGGTCATCTTCGGCCGGTGGGACCCGATCAAGGCGACGCTGGCAGCCCTGCTGTTCGGCTTCGCGTCGAACCTGCAGAACACGCTCGGTGCGATCAACTCGCCGGTGCCGAGCGAGTTCCTGCTGATGCTGCCCTACGTCGTGACGATCTTCGCGGTCGCCGGTCTGGTCGGGCAGTCGCGCGGTCCGGCGGCGTCCGGCAAGCCCTACATCAAGAACTGAGCTGATCGGCGGGACACCGGTGTCCGTCGGTCGAACCGCGTCGACACGCGGTTCGATGGACCGACACCGGTGTCCCGCTGTACGACACCGCACGACGGCGCGCGAGAGCGCGCGACACCGCACCACGCACGGGAGGCACGCCACATGACCGACACGAACGCTGCGGGAGACCACGGGGCCGGCACCGACCCCGAGACCGGCGAGCCGGTCTGGACGGACCCGGCCACGAGCCTCCCGGCCGACGCCGAGGCACCGATCGACGGGAGCGCCCAGGTCGACGTCGACGTGGACTGGGATGCTCTCCGCGAGGCGGCCACGACCGCGATGGGCCGCGCCTACGTGCCGTACTCGTCCTTCCCGGTGGGGGCCGCGGCGCTCACAGACGACGGCCGGATCGTCTCCGGCTGCAACGTCGAGAACGCCTCGTACGGTGTGACCCTGTGCGCCGAGTGCTCGCTCGTGTCGCAGCTGTTCATGACCGGCGGCGGCAAGCTCGTCGCGTTCACCTGCGTCGACGGCGACGGGGCGACCCTGATGCCGTGCGGCCGCTGTCGCCAGCTGCTGTTCGAGCACTCCACCGAGGGCATGCTCCTCGAGACGGTCTCGGGCATCCGAACCATCGACGAGGTCCTGCCGGACGCCTTCGGCCCGCGGACCCTCGCCACCTACCGGCAGGAGCACTGACATGGCCGTCGAGCCGTTCGACACCGTCGACCTCATCCGCACGAAGCGCTCCAGCGGGACCCTGTCCACCGCCGAGATCGACTGGCTCGTCGACGCGTACACGCGCGGCTACGTCGGCGACGAGCAGATGGCCGCGCTCGCGATGGCGATCTTCCTCAACGGCATGGAGCGTCGGGAGATCCGGGACCTCACGCTCGCGATGATCGCGTCGGGGGAGCGGATGTCGTTCGGCTCGCTCGGCAAGACCACGGTCGACAAGCACTCCACCGGAGGCGTCGGCGACAAGATCACCCTGCCGCTCGCGCCCCTCGTCGCCACGTTCGGCGTCGCGGTGCCGCAGCTCTCCGGCCGCGGGCTCGGGCACACGGGTGGCACGCTCGACAAGCTCGAGTCGATCCCGGGATGGCAGGCGGCGCTCTCGAACGAGCGCATGACGTCGGTGCTGCAGGACGTCGGTGCCGTCATCTGCGCCGCGGGCTCCGGCCTGGCACCCGCCGACAAGAAGCTCTACGCCCTCCGTGACATCACCGGCACGGTCGAGTGCATCCCGCTCATCGCGTCGAGCATCATGTCGAAGAAGATCGCCGAGGGCACTGCTGCGCTCGTCCTCGACGTGAAGTTCGGCTCCGGTGCGTTCATGGCGGACTTCGAGCAGTCGAAGCTCCTGGCGCAGACGATGGTCGACCTCGGCAAGGACGCCGGGGTCGCGACCTCGGCGCTCCTCACCGACATGGAGGTCCCGCTCGGCCTGACGATCGGCAACGCCCTCGAGGTCCGTGAGTCCGTCGAGGTCCTCGCCGGCGGCGGTCCCGCCGACGTCGTGTCGCTGACCCTCTCGCTCGCCGAGGAGATGCTGCGCCTGGCCGGGGTCACCGACGCCGACCCGGCCGCCGCACTCGCCGACGGCCGGGCGATGGACACCTGGCGGCGGATGATCGAGGCGCAGGGCGGCGACGCCTCGGTCGCACTGCCGGTCGCAGCGGAGACGCACGTCGTCACCGCCACCGAGTCCGGTGTGCTCACCACCCAGCAAGCGCTCCCCTTCGGCATCGCGGCCTGGCGCCTGGGTGCCGGACGGGCCCGGGCGCAGGACCCGGTGCAGGCCGGCGCCGGCATCGAGTTGCACGTCAAGCCGGGTGACACCGTCACCGCCGGCCAGCCGCTGTGGACGCTGCACACCGACGAGCCGGCCCGCTTCGAGCGGGCCCTCGAGTCGCTCGAGGGGGCCTGGTCGATCGGGGAGTCCGCGCCCGAGCGCGGACCGATCGTCCGCGAACGGATCCAGTAGCGGCCCGCCTGCCCGCATCGCACCATCCGGACTGGAGGCTCCCCACACGACGTGTGAGGAGCCTCCAGTGTCGTCGTCCACACCGTTGTCGACGGCGCCCTGCGGGGGCCGGTGACCACCGGTAGCCTTGGGCGCATGAGCGACGCCGCCCCCATCTACCGCCTGCCCGACGCCGGAGCGGTCATCAACGACCTCCCCAAGGTCTCGCTGCACGACCACCTGGACGGCGGCCTCCGCCCCGCGACGATCATCGAGCTCGCCGCGACCGACGGCGTCGAGCTGCCGACCACCGACCCGACCGAGCTCGCCACGTGGTTCGCCGACCAGGCGAACTCCGGCTCCCTGGTCGAGTACCTCAAGACCTTCGACGTGACCACCGCGGTCATGCAGACCGCAGCCGGTCTGACCCGCGTCGCGAAGGAGTTCGTCGAGGACCTCGTCGCGGACGGCGTCGTCTACGGTGAGATCCGCTGGGCGCCGGAGCAGCACCTGCAGCGTGGCCTGACCCTCGACCAGACGGTGGAAGCCGTGCAGGCCGGGATCGAGGAAGCGGTCGACGCCGCCGGCGGGTCCATCCGGATCGGCCAGCTCGTCACCGCCATGCGGCACGCCGACCGGTCGATGGAGATCGCCGAGCTCGCCGTCCGCCACCGCGACCACGGCGTCGTCGGCTTCGACATCGCCGGCGCCGAAGCCGGGTTCCCGGCGTCGGACCACCGTGCGGCGTTCGACTACCTGGCCTCCGAGCTGTTCCCGGTCACGGTGCACGCCGGTGAAGCCGACGGTCTCGCGTCGATCCGCTCGGCGCTCGTCGACGGTCGCGCACTGCGACTCGGCCACGGTGTCCGCGTGTTCGAGGACGTCTCGCTGGCGGACGGCGGCGACGGCTCGATGCTCGCCACCCTCGGCGAGGTCGCGTCCTGGGTCCGCGACCGTGAGATCCCGCTCGAGGTCTCGCCGTCCTCGAACCTGCAGACCGGCGCCATCGCCGCGTGGGGTGACGACCTGGCCGACCACCCCATCGACGTCCTGTACCAGCTCGGGTTCCGCGTCACGGTGAACACCGACAACCGCCTGATGAGCAACACCTCGCTGTCGAAGGAACTCGCGCTGCTGGCCGGCACGTTCGGCTACGACCTCGAGGACCTGGCCGCGTTCCAGATCAACGCCGCGCTCGGGACCTTCCTGCCGCTGGAGGACCGCGAGGAGATCATCGCCGCGATCACCGCCGGGTACGCGGAGGCCTGAGTCGATGGGCCTGCCGCCGCTGCCGGACCCGGCCGTCGTCCTCGGGGCGTCCGCGTCGTCGTGGCGTGACGCGCTGCGGACGGCCGGCGGCGCCCTCGTGGCCTCCGGCGCGACCACCGACGCGTACACCGACGCCATGATCGGCATGGTGGAGGAACACGGGGCGTACATCGTCATCTCGCCGGGGCTGGCGTTCGCGCACGCCCGGCCCGGGTCCAGCGTGCTGCGCGACGGTCTGGCGGTCGTGACCCTCGCCGCACCGGTCGTGTTCGGGCACCCGCACAACGACCCGGTCTCGGTCGTGCTCGGCCTGGCCGTGGCCGAGGTCGGGACGCACCTCGAGTCGATCGGCGCGATCGCGAACCTGTTCAACGACGCCTCGGTCACCGGGCGGCTCGCTGCCGCCGTCACGGCCGACGAGGTCCGGGCCATCATGGGAGTGACGACGGCATGAAGATCGTGACCATCTGCGGCGCGGGCATCGGTGCGAGCGCCATCCTCAAGGTGAACGCGGAGAAGGCGCTCGCCTCGCTCGGACTGACGGCCGAGGTCGTCGCGGCGGACGTCGCCTCGGTGCGGGACGTGTCCGACGACGCCAACGTGATCCTGACGAGCCAGGAGTTCGTCGAGGCCATCGGGACGACGTACGCCGAGGTCATCCTGATCCGGAACCACTTCGACCAGAGCGAGATCACGGCGGCTGTGGAGAAGGCGCTGGGCTGACCGGCCGCCCGGTACGATCGGCGCATGGTCAGCACCGAGAACCCCCTGAACGACCCCGCCGTCGACCCCTTCGACGTGGCCCGGGACGCCGCGGCAGTGATCGCTGAGCGGTCCGGTATCGAACGCCACGACGTCGCCCTGACGCTCGGCTCCGGCTGGGGCAAGGCCGCCGACCTGCTCGGGGAGACCGTCTCCGAGATCCCCGCGGCGGACGTCCCCGGGTTCAGTGCCTCGGCCGTCCCCGGGCACTCCGGCACTGTCCGGTCGATCCGTCTCGCCGACGGACGGCACGCGCTCGTCATCGGTGCCCGGACCCACTACTACGAGAACCACGGCGTGCGTCGCGTCGTGCACAGCGTGCGGACCGCCGCTGCCACGGGTGCCTCGGTCATGGTCCTCACCAACGGTGCCGGGGGCATCAAGGAGACCTGGACGCCCGGCACCCCGGTCCTCATCAGCGACCACATCAACCTGACCGCCGACAGCCCGCTCGAGGGTGCGACGTTCGTCGACCTGACCGACCTGTACTCGGCACGCCTCCGTGCGGTCGCGAAGTCCGTCGACCCGTCCCTCGACGAAGGCGTCTACACGCAGTTCCGCGGCCCGCACTACGAGACCCCGGCCGAGGTCCAGATGGCGAAAGCGATCGGCGGGCACATCGTCGGCATGTCGACGGCGCTCGAGGCCATCGCCGCTCGTCAGGCCGGCATGGAGATCCTCGGCTTCTCGCTCATCACGAACCTGGCAGCCGGCATCCAGAAGACGCCGCTGTCCCACACCGAGGTGCTCGAGGCCGGCAAGCAGGCCGAGCCGGTCATCGCCGACCTGCTCGCCCGCGTGGTGGCGGCACTGTGAGCGTCGTCGACACCGCCAGGGCCTGGATCGAGCAGGACCCCGACGACGAGACCCGGGCCGAGCTCCAGCAGCTCGTCGACGCCGGGGACACGGAGGAGCTCGCAGCCCGCTTCGCCGGACGGCTGGAGTTCGGCACCGCGGGCCTCCGGGCCGAGCTCGGAGCGGGTCCGCTCCGCATGAACCGCGTCGTCGTGACGCAGGCCGCCGCGGGGCTCGCCTGCTTCCTGATCGACTCCGGCCGCGATCGCAGCGTCGTCATCGGCTACGACGGCCGGGTCAACTCGGACGTCTTCGCGCGGGACTCGGCCGAGGTCATGCGCGGCCTGGGTCTCGACGTGACGCTGCTGCCCTCGGCGCTGCCGACACCGCTCGTCGCGTTCGCCGTCCGGCACCTGGGCGTCGGCGCGGGCGTCATGGTGACGGCGAGCCACAACCCGCCGCGGGACAACGGCTACAAGGTGTACCTCGGCGGGGACGACGAGGGCTCGCAGATCGTGCCGCCGGTCGACGGTGAGATCGCCGCCGCCATCGACGTCGTCGCATCCGGGGACATCCGCTCGCTCACCCGGGCGACGGACTACACCGTCGCCGATGCGTCGCTCGTCCAGGCCTACGTGGACGCGACGGCTGCGACCGTACCGGCCCCGGGCCTCCCGGCCGACGCGCAGCCGTCCGTCGTCTACACGGCCATGCACGGCGTCGGGTGGGAGACCGCCCGCGCGGTGTTCGCGCAGGCGGGCTTCCGCGAGCCGGCCGTCGTGCCGGAGCAGATCGAGCCGGACGGCGCCTTCCCGACCGTCTCGTTCCCGAACCCCGAGGAGCCGGGAGCCATGGACCTGGCGATCGCCCGGGGTGTCGCGGTGGGCGCCGACCTGGTGATCGCGAACGACCCGGACGCCGACCGACTGGCACTCGCGATCCCGGACGGCTCCGGCTCGTACCGGCGTCTCGCCGGCAACGAGGTCGGATGGCTCCTCGGCTGGCGCGCCGCCGCACGGGCCGCCGACGCCGGCGTGACCGGGGTGCTCGCCGCGTCGATCGTGAGCTCGCCCGCCCTCGCACGCGTCGCCGAGCAGTACGGACTCGGGCACCGGGACACGCTGACGGGCTTCAAGTGGGTGTCCCGCGTGCCCGACCTGCTCTTCGGGTACGAAGAGGCGCTCGGGTACCTGGTCGACCCGCAGGTCATCCGCGACAAGGACGGCATCTCCGCTGCACTGGAGCTGCTGTCGCTGGCGACCGAACTCGCTGCCGAGGGCAAGACCATCGCGGACCAGCTCGAGGCGTTCGCTGAGCGGTTCGGTGCCTTCGCCTCCGGGCAGGTGGCCACACGCGTGGACGACCTGTCACGCATCGGGGAGATCATGGCGTCGCTGCGGACGTCCACCCCGACGGACCTCGGCGGTGTCGAGATCACGTCGGTGACGGACTTCCTCGACGGGGTCGAGGGCTTCCCGCCGTCGGACATCCTGCGCTTCGACCTGGACGGTGGCGCGCGGGTCATCGTCCGCCCGAGTGGTACCGAGCCGAAGGTGAAGGTCTACATCGACACGGTCGCTGGGACCTCCGCCGAAGCCACCGCGCTGGCCGACCGTCTGGCCGCGGCCGTCCGCCCGCTGGTCTCGTAGGGCGCCGCGGCGCCGCGGCGCCGCCGCGTCGCCGCGTCGCCGCGTCGCGCCTGCGCCTGCGCCTGCGCCTGGCCTGCGCACAACAGGAAGTCGCTCGCGCCGCTGCATCCCGCGGTTCGAGCGGGTTCCTGTTGTGCGGCGTCAGTCGAAACCGGGCTCCTGCACGACAGCGGGAGCCAGCGCGGTCGTCCACAGGGTCGGCGAACGTCCTGCGGTGGCGGTGGGCGTCCGTGAGGCTGAGGAGATGCAACGACTCGAGATCATCAGGGGTGGGAGCGTCGACCCCACCGGCCGTCGCGGTCGGGACCTCGTCGCAGCGGCCGACCGGGGCGCACTCGTCCGGCTCGCACCCGGCAGGTTCGTCGACGCAGAGCACTGGCGGGCGGCGGACGCCCGCGTCCGCCATCTTGCTCGCCTCGACGTGGTCGACGAGTTGATCGCTCCGCGCCTCGTGCTGTCCCATGTGTCAGCCCTCGCCCTGCACGGGCTGCCCTGGAGCGGTGAGTTCCCCGAGGTCGTCGATGTCATCGATCCCGAGCGGGAGACGTCCCAGTCCCTCCGGCTGCTGCGGAAGCACCCCGGGAAGGGCCGGTCGATGGGTCTCGCCCGGGCGTCCTCGGGCCGGCCGGTCACGGACCTCCGGAGCACCGTCGTCGACATCGCGCTCACGCAGGACCTCCGACGTTCCGTGCCCGTCCTCGACGTCGCGCTCCAGCGCGGTGTCGACCGGTCGACGCTCCGAGCTGAGCTGAACGTCAAGAGGGCCGTGCACGGCCGGGATCGTGCACGGTTCGCGATCGAGTTCGCCGACCCGGGCAGTGGCTCGGTGGGGGAGTCGATCGCCCGTGTGGCGTTGGACGAGCTCGGAGCGCCGCGGGCCGAACTCCAGACCGAGTTCCACGACGCGGCGGGCTTCGTGGCGCGGGTCGACTTCTGGTTCCCCGACCACGGCGTCGTCCTCGAGTTCGACGGTGCCGCGAAGTACCGGGACCCGGCCATGCGCGCCGCGGGCCTCACCGCGGAGGACGTCCTCCTCCAGGAGAAGCGCCGCGAGGACCGGCTCCGCCGTGTGTCCGACGTCCGTCGAATCGGTCGGTTCGGGTGGCCGGAGACGCAGGACACGGAGCGGCTCCGAGCGCTGCTGCTGGGGCTGGGCCTCCCGCTCGAGACCCGACGTTTCCGCCGGATCCGCTGACGCTGCGTCCGCTGGTTCCAGCTTGCGCCGCACAACAGGAACCGCCCCAAACCGCGGGAAGCCGTGGTTCGGGGCGGTTCCTGTTGTGCGCAGCCGATCGGCACCGGGCGCCGGGCGCCGCGGGGGGACCTACGTGAGCTCGAGCAGGACGTGACCCGAGGAGACCGTCTGGCCGACGGGGGCGTTCAGGCCGGTGACGATGCCGTCCTTGTGTGCCTGGACAGGCTGCTCCATCTTCATGGCCTCGAGGACGACGAGCAGGTCGCCCTTCACCACGGTGTCACCCTCGGCGACCGCGAGCTTCACCACGGTGGCCTGCATGGGCGACGCGACCGACGAACCCGACGCCGCACGGCCACCCTTGACGCCGGAGGACCGACGCTTCGGGGGAGCGGACGGGCCGGACGGACGACGCGCGCCGCCGGCACCACCACCGACGATCGAGGGCATGGTCACCTCGATGCGCTTGCCCTGCACCTCGACGACGACGCTCTCGCGCTCGCCCGGCGCGGGCAGCTCCTCGGGGGAACCGCTCCAGGCCGGGATGTCGTTCACGAAGTCCGTCTCGATCCACTGCGTGTAGACCGAGAACGGCGTCGCGTCGTCGGTGGCGAACGCGGGGTCCGCGACGACGGCACGGTGGAACGGGATGACCGTCGGCAGGCCGGCGACCTCGAACTCGGCCAGGGCACGACGGGACCGCTCGAGCGCCTCTGCACGCGTGGAACCGGTGACGATGAGCTTCGCGAGCATCGAGTCGAACGAGCCCGAGACGACGTCGCCGGACACCACGCCGGAGTCGACGCGGACGCCGGGGCCGGACGGTGCGTTGAACACGTGGACGGGGCCCGGCGCGGGGAAGAAGTTGCGGCCCGGGTCCTCGCCGTTGATGCGGAACTCGAACGAGTGGCCGCGCGGGGTCGGGTCGGCGTAGTCGAGCGTGCCGCCCTCGGCGATGCGGAACTGCTCGCGGACGAGGTCGATGCCGGTGACCTCTTCGGAGACGCAGTGCTCGACCTGCAGGCGCGTGTTGACCTCGAGGAACGAGACCGTGCCGTCGGCGCCGATGAGGAACTCGCAGGTACCGGCACCGACGTAGCCGACCTCGCGGAGGATCGCCTTCGACGACTCGTACAACAGGGTCTGCTGCGCCTCGGTGAGGTACGGCGCCGGTGCTTCCTCGACGAGCTTCTGGTGGCGCCGCTGCAGGGAGCAGTCGCGTGTGGACACGACGACGACGTTGCCGTGCTCGTCCGCGAGGCACTGGGTCTCGACGTGCCGCGGCTTGTCGAGGTACTTCTCGACGAAGCACTCGCCTCGGCCGAAGGCGGCGATGGCCTCGCGCGTGGCGGACTCGAACAACTCGGGGATGGAGGCCCGGTCCCGCGCCACCTTCAGGCCACGGCCACCGCCACCGAAGGCGGCCTTGATCGCGACGGGCAGCCCGACCTCGTCGGCGAAGGCGACGACCTCGGACACGTCCTGCACCGGCTCGATCGTGCCGGGGGCGAGGGGGGCGCCGACCTTCTCGGCCACGTGCCGTGCGGAGACCTTGTCGCCGAGACGCTCGATCGAGTCGGGCGACGGCCCGATCCAGGTGAGCCCGGCGTCGATGACGGCGCGCGCGAAGTCGGCGTTCTCGGCGAGGAAGCCGTACCCGGGGTGCACGGCGTCGGCGCCGGATCGTCGGGCGACCGAGATGATCTTCTCGATCACCAGGTAGGTGTCGGCGCTCGTGGTGCCGTTCAGCGCGTAGGCCTCGTCGGCGAGGCGGGCGTGCAGGGCGTCGCGGTCCTGGTCGGCGTAGACCGCCACCGAGGCCTTGCCCGCATCGCGGGCCGCTCGGACGATGCGGACGGCGATCTCGCCGCGGTTCGCGATGAGGACCTTGCTGATGCGGGTCATGGGACATCAGCGTATTCGTGCACCAGGGTCGTGTTTTGACCGCCATCCACAAGAAACACCGCGCGCAGCAGGTGGATCTCTACAGGCGGGGAGGTGGCGAGCGCGCCGGCGGGCTCCTACCGTGTCCAGAGGTCGTGCCAGGCGATCCCGAACCCCCGCAGGAGCATCGACCGCAGCATCGGCAGCGACAGACCGACGACGGCCGAGGGTGCTCCGTCGATCCGCGTGATGAAGGCGGCGGCGCGCCCGTCGATCGTGAACGCGCCGGCGACTTCGAGCGGCTCGCCGGTCGCGACGTACGCGTCGATCTCCGCGGGCGTCATGTCGTCGGCGAACGTCAGCACGGCGCTGTCCACCGCGACGACCCGGTCACCGTCCACGACGAGCGCGGAACCGCCCGGTGTGACCGGCCCCAGGTCGCCCACGGGGCGGACGGGAGGCGCGTCACCAGCCCGTCCCGCGCCCCCCGTCCCGGCAGTGGTCACCCCGACCCCGGCGCGCCGGTCCACGACGCAATGCCCGCTCCACAGCGTGCCGCCGCCCGCGGCGAGCATCTGCCGCCACCGCTCGCGGGCCACCTCCGGGTCGTGCGGCTTGCCGTACAGCACCCCGTCGACCTCGAAGGCGGAGTCGCCGCCGAAGACGATGCCGTCGAGGCCGGTGTCGGTGCCGTCCGCCAGCTCGACGCGCCCGTCCGCGACCGCCGTCGCCTTCGCGACCGCGAGCAGCGACACGAGTTCCGGTCCGGTGAGTCCGCGACCGAGTCGGTCCCGCTCGGTGGCCGCCACTGCGTCCTCGTCGACCCCCGGCGAGACGAGCACCGGTTCGATCCCGGACTGCGCCAGGAGCGCGCGACGGGCGGGGGAGGTGCTCGCGAGGTACAGACGCATGGGAACATCGAACCATGGGTGAATCCGTCGGCACACTGCTCGAACTCGACGTCACCGGGATCGCTCACGGCGGCATCTCGGTGGCACGGCACGAGGGGCGCGTGGTGTTCGTCACGGACGCGATCCCCGGGGAGCGGGTCGTGGCCCGGGTGACGGAGGACCGGAAGAAGTCGTTCTGGCGCGCCGACACCGTGAGCGTCCTCGAACCGAGCGAGCACCGGGTGGACCACGTCTGGCCCGAGGCCGGCCTGGACCGCGACCCCGCCGTGCGTCCCGGTGGTGCGGAGTTCGGGCACATCGCCCTCGCCCACCAGCGGACCCTCAAGCGCGACGTGCTCGTCGACTCGTTCTCCCGGTTCGGCCGCATCGACCTCGACGCCGTGCTCGGCGCGCCGGTCGTCGTCGAGGCCGCACCCGGCGACGACGAGGCGAACGGCCTCGGCTGGCGCACCCGGGTCCGCCTGCACGTCGACGCCGACGGCACGCCCGGACCCTTCGCCGCCCGGTCGCACACCGTCGTCCCGGTCACCTCGCTCCCGCTGGCCACCGCCACCGTGCAGGGCTCAGCGCCGCTCGGCCGCGGCTCGATGCCCGGCGCCGAGGTCGTCGACGTCCTCAGCCCGAGCGGCTCCGGCGGCGCACGCCTGGTCATCGACGCCCAGCGCCCCACGGTCGTGCAGGAGGTCGTCGGCGAACGGACCTTCGACGTGGACGACGACGGCTTCTGGCAGGTGCACCGGCAGGCCCCCGCCGTCCTCACCGCCGCGGTGCAGGACCTGGTCGATCGTGACCGCCTCGACCCGGATGGTCAGCACCTCGACCTCTACGGCGGCGTCGGGCTGCTCGCCGCGGCCCTCGCCGACGTCGTCGGGCCGCGCGCCCGCGTGACGAGCGTCGAGAGTGCGACCCGCGCGACCGAGCACGCGCTCGAGAACCTGTCCGAGTGGATCGGCGCCCGTGCCGAGACCGGCCGTGTCGACCGGTGGCTGTCCCGGACCGTCGAGTCGGCCTCCCGTCCGGAGCGCGATCGCTTCCGCGCCGGCACGATCGTGCTCGACCCGCCCCGGTCCGGTGCCGGTCGCGAGGTCGTCGTGTCGATCGCCGCGCTGCAGCCGGCCCAGGTCGTCTACGTCGCCTGCGACCCCGTCGCCCTGGCGCGCGACGTCGCGACGTTCGCTGATCTCGGGTACCGCCTGGAGGCACTCCGCGCCTTCGACCTGTTCCCGCACACCCACCACCTGGAGACCGTGGCGCGGCTGGTGCCGGTCGCCTGAGCCCCGGCGGGTGATCGGCTCCGCCGGGTCCCGTTGCGGGGTACGAAGCTGAGGTTGACCTGGGTATCCTTGGTGACGACGGCAACCGGGATCAGGGCCCGGCGCGCTGTCGGAACGAGAGGCAACCGTGGGAGACACGACCACCAGCACATCGACCGGCACGACAGGGACTGCCGGTCCCGAGACCCGGCCGGTCCGGGTCGCCATCGTCGACGACCACGAGTCCGTCCGACTGGGGATCCAGGCGGCCTGTCAGAACGAGGGGTTCGAGGTGGTCCTCACCGCCGCGAGCGTCCCGGAGTACATCGCCCAACTCGGCGGGCGCGAGGTCGACGTCGTCGTCCTCGACCTGTCGCTGGGTGACGGCTCGACGGTGACCGAGAACGTCAAGGGCGTGCAGGGCACCGGTTCGGCCGTGCTCGTGCACAGCATCGCCGACCGCGTCGCGAACGTGCGGGAGGCTCTGGCCGCAGGGGCTGCCGGTGTCATCCCGAAGTCGTCCGCGACGAAGACCGTGATGGCCGCCGTCGCGACCGTGGCCCGGGGTGACGTGCTCAACAACCTCGAGTGGGCGAGCGCCATCGATGCGGACCGGGACTTCGCGAAGGCCCAGCTCGGGCGTCGCGAACGTGAGATCCTGCACCTGTACGCCTCGGGCCTGCCGCTCAAGCTGGCGGCGCAGCAGCTCGGCATCGGGTACTCCACGGCCCGGGAGTACCTGGACCGCATCCGCGTGAAGTACGTCGAGGTGGGTCGCCCCGCCCCGACCAAGGTCGACCTGCTCCGCCGTGCCGTCGAGGACGGGATCCTGCCGGGGCTCGACTCCGGCATCGACCCCGACGGCGATGGTCGCTGACGACACCCGCGCCGGTCGGTCCTCGTGACCACCGACGCATCGGCGGACGCCGGGCCGGCAGCGGCCCGGCGTCCGTCGTCCCCCGCAGCCACCGGACCCGCCGCGGCCGGTCCGATCGATGCCGGGCCCGCCGGACCTGACGGGAACGGTCCGGGTCACGTCCGCGGCGCCGGCTGGGCCGATCCGTCGCGGTCGGTCCGCGCCACGATCACCCAGGCGTCGCTCGACCGGGCGTTCACGATCCTGATGGCCATCGCCGCGATCGGGTTCGGGGCGGTGAACGTCCCCGGCCTCCTCAAGCAACTGCCGTACCTCGACCCGGTCTGGGCACCCACGACGGCGATCGTGATGGCGCTGTCGCTCGTCGCGGTCGGCGTCTCGGCGATCGTGCAGCGCTGGTCCCAGGCGGCGCAGACCGTCTGCGCGCTGCTGTTCCTCGTCGCGCTGCTGACCTTTCCGCTGACGGTCGACCGATCGCTGCCGGTCGACCAGTCCCCGTGGCCGTGGTGGCTCTGCAACGTCGGCACGATCGCCGCCTCGCTGAGCTTCGCCACGTGGCGTGCCGCGGTCTACAACGCCCTCGTGCCGATCATCTACGTCGTGCTGCGGCTCTCGCCGGCCGGCGGTGCGGTCGGCCCGCAGCGGGCGTTCCTCGACGGCGCCTACACCGCGGTCCTCGGCATCGCGGCGCTGATCCTCATCGTGGTGCTGCGTCGTGCGGCGGCGGCGGTCGACGTCGCCCAGGCCACCGCGGTCCGTCGGTACTCACGGGCGATCCGGGAGCACGCCACCGAGGTCGAGCGTGTCCAGGTCGACGCCATCGTGCACGACAGCGTGCTCACGACGCTGCTGTCCGCAGCGCGTGCGGACACCCCGGACGCGAAGACCCTCGCCGCACGCATGGCACGGAACGCGATCGACCACCTCGCCGCGGCCGCCGCCGACGGCCCGGGGGATGACCAGGTCGTGCCGTTCGACGTCCTGCGGAACCGGATCGCCACGTCCGTCACGTCCCTCGGCGCCCCGGTCGAGGTGCGAAGCCTCCCGATGGCGGGTCCGGCGCTGCCGTTCTCGGCGGCGGACGCGATCGCCTCGGCCGCGCTCCAGGCGGCGGTGAACAGCGTGCAGCACGCCGGCGACGACGTCTCGCGCTGGGTGACGATCGCCGCGGACGGCTCGTCCGTGCAGGTCGAGGTCGCCGACGACGGCACCGGGTTCGACGCGCACGCGGTCCCGGCCGAACGCCTCGGTGTCCGGCGCTCGATCATCGAGCGGATGGCCGCCGCCGACGGCGAGGCCGATCTCCGCACCGCCCCCGGCTCCGGCACCCGCATCGTGCTCCGTTGGCCGGCGCTCCGCGCCGACGACCGTTCCGCTCACCGGACCGGCTCGGTCCGCCAGGCGGGAGCGGACGCATGAGGGCCTCCATCCCGGCGGGTGTCGCCATCGGACTCGCGGCGCTCTTCTCGCTGCTGCACCTGGTCCTCGCCGTCACCACGCTGCCCGGGACGCCGGCGAAGGCCGCACCGATCGTCGCCTGCATGGTCCTCTACGCGGCGGCGACCGCTCTCGCGCTGCTGGTGCGCGGCCCGGTCCTGCCGGTGTGGGTGGCGTGGTTCGCACTCGCCACCGCCGTCGTGATGCCCCTCGTCTGCTCGACCGTCGTCGACCTGGCGGTGGCCCCGACGTACGCCACGTGGTGGATCGCCGCCGTCGGCACGCTCATGGTCGTGCTGGCCGTCCGGCAGCGCGGTCGCTTCGCCTGGGTCGGCGTCGCCTTCTGCACGGTGCACTCGGTCGGCTGGGCCGGCCTGGAGGCACTGGGCGAGCTGGGTGCGCTCGGCAACGTGATCTGGTTGTCCGTCGCCACCGGGTTCGCGATCGCGATGAGCCACGCCACCCGGATCACCCGGGACTTCGTCCGCGCGGAGCAGGAGACCGTCGACTGGCAGGCGGCGCAGGACGCGCACGTGTCCGAACGACAGGTCCGGCTCGGCCAGACGACGCGGATGGCGCTGCCGATGCTCCAGCGCATCATCGACACGTGCGGGGGCCTGGACGAGGACGAGCGTGCCGAGAGCCTGCACCTCGAGCAGGCGATCCGCGACGAGATCCGCGGCCGCTCGCTGCTGTCCGACGACGTCCGGGCGGAGGTCATGCGCCTGCGCCGTCGCGGCGCCGTCGTGCAGCTGCACGACGACGGCGGCCTGGACGACCTCGACACGGTCGAACAGGAGCGTGTGCACGCCGAGCTCGCCGACGCACTGCGACGCGCGTACGAGGCCGACGCCGACAACGTGATCGTCCGGACCGTGCCGGACAACGCCGACGCCGCGGTGACCGTGGTCGGACTGCGGCTGGACGCGGCTGAGAGCGAGTCCGCAGCCCTCGGGGCAGCGGACGACGACGAGGACGACGACGGCGACGACTCCGTCGCGCTGTGGCTCGAGATCGACCGGTACGCGACCCAGGGCTGACGGCCGATCCGCCAGCGCAGGTGCGGGAGCCGCGAACGCCCCGGAGACAGGGAACGCCTCGGACACCGCGAACGCCTCGGAAAACGGGGAACGCCCCGGAAACGGGGAACGGGCCGGTCGGAGCTACCGACCGGCCCGTTCACGACCCGAGGCAGAGCGACAACCCGAATATCGCCCTGACTCGTCTCGGCGGTGGCTTCGTACCCTAGTCGGCCACCGACCGGCGATGCACTTCAACGAAGAACACCGAACACAGACAATGATGCCAACAGCACCAGGGGGTGTCAGTCGTCATTTCGGGGGACAATTCGGGCGATCTGCGGCGGTTCCTGGCGTGGACGACCCCCGAGTGAGGGGAGACCGAACGGTGCGTCCGCCGCTGTGCCGAGGTCGACACCGGTCGGTACCGAACGGGGTACAGACCGCCGGCGGTACCGGACCGGTACCGGACGCGAACGGGCTCAGCGGAGAGACCGGCTCCAGGAGCCCTGCTGGAGCGGTCCGCGCATCCCTCGGGCAGAGCGGGTCCAGCCGTCCCGCGGTGACGACTCCGTCTGGGCACCCCCGGCAGCGGCAGCGTCGTCGGCCTGACGCTGCAGCACCGCGATCACGGCCGCGAGCTCCTCGGGTGTCGGGTCCCCGCCGACGACACGCACGTCCGCGACCGACGCGGTGGCGTGGGTCGGGGCGTCTGCCGGGACGTCGGCAGCGTGGCGTGGGCTCACAGCGGGATGTTCCCGTGCTTCTTCGGCGGCAGGCTCGCCCGCTTGCCGCGCAGCGCCCGGAGCGCCTTGATGACCGACACGCGCGTGGCGTGCGGCTGGATGATCCCGTCGAGTTCGCCGCGCTCGGCCGCCAGGTAGGGCGACGCCACGTTGTAGGTGTACTCGTTCGCGAGCTTCGTGCGGACGGCAGCGACGTCCTCGCCGGCTTCCTCGGCACGCTTGATCTCGCTGCGGTAGAGGATGTTCACCGCGCCCTGGCCGCCCATGACCGCGATCTCGGCGGTCGGCCAGGCGAGGTTGATGTCCGCCCCGAGCTGCTTCGAGCCCATCACGATGTACGCGCCGCCGTACGCCTTGCGGGTGATCACGGTGACGAGCGGCACGGTGGCCTCGGCGTAGGCGTACAGGAGCTTCGCACCGCGGCGGATCACACCCGTCCACTCCTGATCGGTCCCGGGCAGGTACCCCGGGACGTCGACCAGGGTCAGGATCGGGATCCCGAAGGCGTCGCAGAACCGGACGAAGCGCGCGGCCTTCTCGCCGGCGTCGATGTTCAGCGTGCCGGCCATCGCCTGCGGCTGGTTCGCGATGATGCCGACCGTGCGGCCCTCGACCCGGCCGAAGCCGATCATGATGTTCGGCGCGAAGAGCGGCTGCACCTCGAGGAACTCGCCGTCGTCGACCACGTGTTCGATGACCTGGGTGACGTCGTACGGCTGGTTGGTGGAGTCCGGGATGACGACGTCGAGCTCGCGGTCGGCGTCGGTCGTCTCGAGCTCCGGCGCGACGTCGTACGTCGGCGGATCGGACAGGTTGTTGTCCGGCAGGAACCCGATGAGCGAGCGCGCGTAGTCGAGCGCGTCCGTCTCGTCCTCGGCCAGGTAGTGCGCCACCCCGGAGACCGCGTTGTGGGTCTGCGCGCCGCCGAGTTCCTCGAAGCCGACGTCCTCACCGGTGACCGTCTTGATGACGTCCGGGCCGGTGACGAACATGTGGCTGGTCTTGTCGACCATGATCACGAAGTCGGTGAGGGCGGGGGAGTACACGGCGCCACCGGCCGCCGGGCCCATCACGATCGAGATCTGCGGGATGACGCCGGAGGCCGCGGTGTTGAGGCGGAAGATCTCGCCGTACTTGCCGAGCGCGACCACTCCCTCCTGGATGCGAGCGCCACCGGAGTCGAGGATGCCGATGATCGGCACACCGGTCTTCAGTGCGTGCTGCATCACCTTGACGATCTTCTCACCGGCGACCTCACCGAGGGAACCGCCGAAGACCGTGAAGTCCTGCGCGTAGACCGCGACCTGTCGGCCGTGGATGGTGCCGTGGCCGGTGACGACCGCGTCGCCGTAGGGACGCTTCGACTCCATCCCGAAGGCGTGGGTGCGGTGGCGGACGAACTCGTCGAGCTCCACGAAGGAGTTCTCGTCGAGCAGCTGGTCGATCCGCTCGCGGGCCGTCATCTTGCCCTTGGCGTGCTGCTTCGCGATCGCGGACTCGCCTGCGGCGGTCACGGCTTCGTGGTACCGGTCGCGGAGGTCAGCCAGACGGCCTGCGGTCGTCGAGAGATCGGGGGTGTCTCCTGTGGTCACCCGCTCACCCTACCGGCGGTGCGGGACACCCCCGTTGGAGGACCCCCACGGTTCCGGGCCGTAGGTTTGCGTGCATGTCCACACCGGTCACACCCGACTTCGTCTCCGCCAGCGCCGCCGTCCAGGGCGCCGGCGCGACGATGACGGTGCTGCCGACGACGGGGTCGACGAACGCCGACCTACTCCGTGACGCACCGGACCTGGCCTCCGGCAGCGTCGTGGTGACCCTCGACCAGACCGCCGGACGCGGACGGCTGGACCGGTCGTGGGTGGCCCCCGCGGGCCAGACCCTGGCCGCGAGCGTGCTGGTGCGGGCGGACCTCGACCCGCGCGACCGGGGCTGGCTGCCGCTCGTCGCCGGAGCCGCCGTTCGCGACGCCGTCGCCGGCGTGCTCGCCGACGCCGACGCGCAGACGGACGCGGACGCTCAGACGGACACAGACGCGCAGACGGACGCGGATGACCGCGTGCTCGTGAAGTGGCCGAACGACGTCCTCGTCGACGGCCGCAAGGTCAGCGGTGTGCTCTGCCAGGTCGCCGCCGACGGGTCCGTAGTCGTCGGCGTCGGCGTGAACCTCACGATCCGGGCCGGCGCGCTGCCCACCCCGACCGCCACCTCCCTGCTCGTGGCCGGTGCGACCGGACCGGCCACGGCACTCGCCGACGCGGTCCTGACGGACCTCTGGACGGGCCTCCAGGAGGCCGTGGCCGGGCTCGTCGCGGGAGGTGCCGCCGCCGACGCGGTCCGTTCGCACGTCCGGGCCGTGTGCGGGACGGTCGGCCAGCGGGTGCGCCTCGAGCTGCCGGACGGATCGACGGTCGAGGCCGACGCGACCGGCGTCGACGACGACGGCCGCATCACGATCCGGGACCGGACCGGCGCCTCCAGGGGCGTCGCGGTGGGGGACGTCACCCACCTGCGCTATGCATGAGCCCATGACGGACGAGCCTGCCCCCGAGCTCGTCGTCGCCCGGCTCCGGCCACACGCCCGACGACTCGTCCGTCCCGCGGTCTTCGTCGTGCTCGTCGCGGCCGCCGGCGGGTTCGGCTTCGGGGTGTTCCGCGCGGAACTCGCCTGGCTCAACGTCGTCGTCGCGGTCGTGGTCGTCGTGCTCGTCCTGCTCGGCGGCGTCGTGCCGCTGCTGCGGTGGATGTCCCAGCGGTACGTCGTGACCACCCGGCGACTCGTGGTCTCGCACGGTCTCGGCACCCGGACCCGCCGGGAGCTGCTGCACTCGCGCGGGTACGACGTCACCGTGCGGCGACAGGGCGCCCAGGGGCTGTTCCGTTCGGGCGACGTGCTCGTGTTCCCGGGAGACGACCCGGCGCTCGTGCTCGCCGACGTCCCGCACGCGGACCTCGTCGTCGCCGTGCTGCACGACCTGGTCGAGGCGCACGAGGCACGACGTCGGCACCGCGAACCCGACTGGGACGACATCGTCCGCGGGACCGCCCGACACGACCGCTAGTCGCACGCTCCGACTCGGATCTGCGGAGACACTGCGGGGAACCGCGCGTTCTCTTGCGGTTCACCGTCTCGTGGACCGGGCGACGACCCGGTACCGTCGTCCCGTGCGTATCTCTGTCATCGGCTGCGGTTACCTCGGTGCCGTCCACGCCGCCTCCATGGCCAAGCTCGGACACGACGTCGTCGCGGTGGACGTCGACCCGGGGAAGATCGAACGACTCGCGGCGGGCGAAGCACCGTTCTTCGAGCCCGGTCTGCCCGAGATCCTGACCGAGGCCCTCGCCTCCGGTCGGATCCGGTTCACGACCGACATGGCCGAGGTCGCCGGCGCGCGGGTCCACTTCGTCGCCGTCGGCACCCCGCAGGGACCGACCGGCGCCGCCGACCTGAAGTACGTCGACGCCGCCGTCGCCTCGCTCACCGGGCACCTGTCCGCGGGGGACTTCGTCGTCGGCAAGTCGACCGTCCCCGTCGGCACCGCGGCCCGCCTGGCCGCGGACGTCAGCGCGGCCGTCCCCGGTGCCACGCTGGTCTGGAACCCGGAGTTCCTCCGCGAGGGCTTCGCCGTGCAGGACACCATCGCGCCGGACCGCCTGGTCTACGGCGTGCCCGCCGGCCCCGAGGGCGAAGCCGCCGTCGCGGCGCTCGACGAGGTGTACGCCGTCGCGCTCGCCGAGGACACCCCTCGTCTCGTCGTCGACCTGGCCACGGCGGAACTCGTCAAGGTCAGCGCGAACGCGTTCCTCGCGACCAAGATCTCGTTCATCAACGCGATGGCCGAGATCGCCGAGGTCGTCGGCGCCGACGTCACCGCCCTCGCCGACGCCATCGGACACGACGCCCGCATCGGCCGGAAGTTCCTGAACGCCGGCCTCGGCTTCGGCGGCGGCTGCCTACCGAAGGACATCCGCGCGTTCCAGGCCCGCGCCGACGAGCTCGGCGTGGGCGAGTCGCTCGCGTTCCTGGCCGACATCGACGCGATCAACCTCCGCCGCCGGGCGCACGTCGTCGAACTCGCCACGCAGGCCCTCGGCGGCGACGTCACCGGCAAGCGCGTCGCGGTCCTCGGGCTCGCGTTCAAGCCGAACTCCGACGACGTCCGGGACTCGCCGTCGCTCGACATCGCCGCGCGCCTGCGTGGACTCGGTGCCGACGTCGCCGCGTACGACCCGGAGGCCATCGTCACCGCGCGCCGTCTGCACCCCGAGCTGGACTACGTCGAGACCGTGACCGAGGCCGTCACCGGCGCCGACATCGTGCTCGTGCTCACCGAGTGGAAAGAGTTCCGTGAGCTCGACGCCGCCGCTGTCGCCGCAGCCGTCGCCACCCCGGTCGTCATCGACGGCCGCAACTGCCTGGACCGGGACGCCTGGCGCGCCGCGGGCTTCGCCTACCACGGCATGGGACGCTGATCGATGGCGCTGCGAGTCGGGGTCATCGGTGGTGGCCAGCTGGCGCGGATGATGGTGCCCGCCGCGGTGGAGCTCGGCCTCGACATCCGGGTCCTCGCCGAGGGACCGGGCATGTCCGCGGCCATCGCCGCGACCGCCGAGGGTGACTACCACGACGCCGAGACCGTCCTGGCGTTCGCGCAGGACGTCGACGTCGTCACCTTCGACCACGAGCACGTGCCCCAGGACGTCCTCGCCGCGCTGGTCGACGCCGGTGTGGCGGTCCGACCGGGCCCCGCGCCGCTCGCGGTCGCGCAGGACAAGATCACGATGCGTCGTCGGCTGACCGAGCTCGGGCTCCCGGTGCCGGACTGGGCCGCCGTGCACGACGCCGACGAGCTCCGCGCGTTCCTCGCCGAGCACGGCGGACGCGCCGTCGTGAAGACCCCGCGGGGCGGGTACGACGGCAAGGGCGTCCGTGTCGTCACCGACCCCGCCGACGTCGAGGACTGGTTCACCGCGGTGGCCGAGTCCGGCGGGGACCAGGCGCTCCTCGTCGAGGAACTCGTCGCCTTCACCCGAGAGCTCGCGCAGTCCGTCGCCCGACGGCCGTCCGGACAGATCGTCGCCTGGCCGCTCGTCGAGACGATGCAGCGTGACGGGGTGTGCGCCGAGGTGATCGCGCCCGCGCCCGCGAGTGCCGGTCGGATCGCCGACCTGGCTGAGTCGATCGCCGTCCGCGTCGCCGAGGAGCTCGACGTCACCGGGGTCCTGGCGGTGGAGCTCTTCCAGACCGACGACGACCGCATCCTCGTCAACGAACTCGCGATGCGTCCGCACAACACCGGCCACTGGTCGATCGACGGGGCGACCACGAGCCAGTTCGAGCAGCACCTGCGGGCCGTGCTCGACCTGCCGCTCGGCGCGACGGGGACGAACGCTCCCGTCGCGGTCATGGTCAACGTGCTCGGCGGGCCCGGTGACGGTGACCTGGCGGGTCGGTACCCGGCGGCGCTCGCCGCGTTCCCGGAGGCGAAGTACCACTTCTACGGCAAGGCCCCGCGCCCCGGTCGGAAGATCGGCCACGTCACGGTGACCGGAGACGACGTGGACGACGTCGTTTACCGCGCCCGGGCCGCAGCAGCGCACTTCGACGACTGACCCCTGATGGCTGACGGCTGACGCCTGCCACCACATCGGGTGGCACCCGGACTGGCGGTGGTCGTCCTGGGCGCGCCGTGGTGCCATGGGGAGGCTGACCACGCTGACTCCCGGGGGACCCCACATGCGCTCGACCAGGGCACCGCGAACGACCAGGGCGTCCGCCGTCGCGCTCGCCGTCGCCGTCGTGACGGTCGGACTCGTCGCCTCCGGGCTCGTCCTGTCCGGGTCCGACTCGAGCCCCGCAGCCGCTGCCACCCCGACCGAGCTCCGCGCACGCACCGCGGCACAGGTCTACGGCGGTGGACAGTACAACCCGCCGACCAGTGAGGCCGCGAAGGCCGCCGCGGCGCTCCGCACGACCGACCCGGCCGGAGCCGCTGCCGCCTCGACGATCGCCCGCTACCCGGTGGCGACCTGGCTCGGTGAATGGACGCAGGGCACCACCCTGACCGAGACCGTGACCGCCGCCACCGACGGTGCCGCCGCCACCGGCACGACCGCGGTCTTCGTCACCTACGCGGTCCCGCAGCGTGACTGCGGCGGCTACTCGGCGGGTGGTTTCGACGAGACTTCCTACGACCGCTGGGTCGACCAGGTCGTGTCACTCGTCGCCGGGAAGCGTGCGGTGGTCGTCGTCGAACCGGACTCGCTCGCGATGCTCAGCAACAGTGCCTGCACCGGGTCGTTGGACCAGCAGCGCTACCGGATCCTCTCGCGCGAGGTCGCGGCCTTCACCGCTGCCGGTGTCCCCGCGTACCTGGACGCGGGGAACTCGAACTGGGTTCCGGCGGCGACGATGGCGGACCGCCTCGTCAAGGCCGGCGTCCAGACCGCCCGCGGGTTCTCCACCAACGTCGCGAACTACTACCCGGTCGCGCAGGAGCAGGCGTACGCACAGCGGGTCTCCGCCCTGACGGGCGGGTCGCACTACGTGATCGACACGTCGCGGAACGGCACCGGGTGGCGGGGGACCTGGTGCAACGCGCCGGGCGCCGGCCTCGGCACGACGCCCCGGGTGGCCACCGACGGCACCGCGCTCGACGCACTGCTCTGGGTGAAGACGCCCGGCGCGAGTGACGGCACCTGCAACGGCGGACCCCGGGCCGGGACGTGGTACTCGGCGTACGCGCAAGCGCTCGTCGCGAACGCCGCACTGGGTACCCCGGTCCCGACGCCGACACCGACACCGACACCGACACCGACACCGACACCGACACCGACACCGACGCCGTCGCCGACGCCGACGCCGACCCCGGCGACGCCGACGCCGACGCCGACCCCGGCGACGCGGCAGCCCGTGGCGCCGCGGGTCGCACTGGACTCGGCGACCACGGCCCCGGCGGGCATCGCGGTCCGGGGCTGGACGGTCGACGCGGACGCGCCCGGCGCGTCGCTCCCCGTGGGCATCACCGTCGACGGTCGGACCGTCGCGACCACCACTGCGGGCCTCGACCGCCCCGACGTCGCACGGGCCACCGGTGCCGGAGCAGCACACGGGTTCCAGACCGTCGTGCCGGGTCCCGCGGGCACGCACCGGGTGTGCGCGGTCGTGTCCGACGTCGCTCCCGGTGTCACGAGCACCCCCGTCCGCGCCGTCCCCACCTCGGTGTGTCGGACCGTGACGGTGGCCGCGAGCGCCCCCGTCGGCCGGCTCGACGCGGTGACGTCCCCTGCGACACGTCGCGTGGCCGTGTCGGGGTGGGCCTTCGACCGGGACGCGGTCAGCACCCCGGTCACCGTCACCGTGCGGATCGACGGTCAGCGCCCGACGGGTGTCGCCGCCTCGGGCTCCCGTCCCGACGTCGACCGCGTGTACACCGCCGGATCGTCGCACGGTTACGCGCGGACGCTGGCCGTCGCGTCAGGTCGGCACACCGTGTGCGTCACGGCGACCGGGCTCGGCCGCGGCGGGGACGCCTCGTTCGGTTGCCGCACCGTGACGGTCCGCTGACGGACCCGTCCGGTCGCCCGGCTCGTGCGGCTGACCCGGCTCGCCCGGCTCGCCCGGCTCGTGCGGCTGGCCCGGCTCGCCCGGCGAGTGACGCCCGCCACCCGCCGCTAGGCTCGGCAGGGTGACCGACAGCGCCGCTCCCGACCCCCTCGTCTCCGTCATCATGGGTTCCGACTCGGACTGGCCGACCATGCGCGCCGCAGCCGACGTGCTCGACGAGCTCGGGATCCCCTACGAGGCGGACGTCGTGTCGGCGCACCGCACCCCGGACAAGATGATGCGCTTCGGTCGTGAGGCCGCCGGTCGCGGCATCCGCGTCGTCATCGCCGGCGCCGGCGGGGCCGCCCACCTGCCCGGCATGGTCGCCTCGGTGACGACCCTGCCCGTCATCGGTGTCCCGGTGCAGCTCGCCCGCCTCGACGGCCTCGACTCACTGCTGTCGATCGTCCAGATGCCCGCGGGCATCCCGGTCGCGACGATGGCCATCAACGGTGCGGCGAACGCCGGGCTCCTCGCAGCGCGCATCATCGGGTCGTCCGAGCCCACGGTCGCGGCCCGGCTCGCCGAGTACGCCACCGAGCTCGAGCAGGCCGTCGAGCGGAAGGCGCAGGCGCTCCGCGACGCCCGCTGACCTGCCCGACGCCCGCGCCCGCGCGAGGTCAGTGGCACCGGTCGACGGTCAGGAGGCTCGGGCAGCGCCCGTCACGCCGTCCACGGTCACCGTGCGGCTGGCCCCACCCGCGGACACCGTCGCGGTCCAGGTCGGCGCGGAACCGCTCCCGCCGAGCTGCAGGCTGGCGAGGGTGCTGCCCGGGACCGCTGCGGTGGCCTTCGCGGCGGCGGCGTCGGCATCCACCCGCAGTCCGGCGGCACGTGCTGCGTTCACGGTCTTCGTCGCGGCGTCGGAGTCCTTCGGGAACGGTCCGGAGGTGACCCGGCCGAGCGTGGCGGACACCACGGACTGCGTCAGTGAGCCGTCGGGCCCGGCGACGACGACGGTCCAGAGGTCGCCCGACCCGGCGAGGGAGACGACCTTCCCACCACCGGCCGCCGCGATGCCCTGCTGGCTCACGGTGCCGAAGTCGACGCTGACCGGGTCGGTGACGCCACCGCCGTTGCCGTTGCCCTGTCCGGAGCCGTCGGCGCCGTCGTCGTTCCCCGGTGCCGGTGCCGACGTCGCGGGCGAAGACGGGTCGGGCGGGGTCGTCGCCGTCGCCGGCGGGGTGGGCGAGGGTGTCCGGGTCGGCTTCGAGGTCGTCGTCGCGGTCGCACTCCGGGTCGGTGCCGGGGTGTCGCCGCCGGAGCACGCGGTCAGGAACAGGGCCGCCCCGACGCCGACGGTGATGGCGGCGGTGAGGGCCGTGGACGGGTGACGACGGGTCATGAGCCGATCCTGGCAGCCGAGGACGGGCCTCCCGGTCAGGGACACGGCGGAGCGGGCGATCGATGCCGAGCCGTGACGCTGCCGGACCGACCAGTACCGATGCCGACCAGTACCGACGCCGACCAGTACCGACGCCGACCAGTACCGACGCCGACCAGTACCGACGCCCCGAGTCAGAGGTCGGCGTGCAGCTGCCAGGTCTCGAGGGCGGAGTCCCGCCAGTCGAACATCCGGGCGCGGTCCGGACCGGCGATGGCAAGTTGGCCCGCGAGGTGCGGGTCGTTGACGACCTGGTACATCGCCTGCGCGAGACGCTCGGGGTAGGTGTCCCGGGGGTTCCGTGCGACGCACACACCGGCGTCGGACGCGACCTCGCTGACGGCTTCGTCGTCGGAGTGGATCACCGGGACGCCGAAGCTCATCGCCTCGATCACGGGGAGCCCGAAGCCCTCGGCCAGGCTCGGGAACACGAAGACGGTGGCACGGTCGTACGCCACGGCGAGGTCGGCGTCGTCGACCCGTCCGAGCACCTTCACCCGTGACGGGTCGAGCCCGGCGCGTTCGGCGGTGCCGTGCACGTCCACGTCGCCCCACCCGTCCGGCCCGGAGATGACCAGGGGGACGTCCGCTGGCGCGTCGGGGTGGGCCATCGCGTCGATGAGCGCGGTGAGGCCCTTCCGGGGCTCCAGCGTGCCGACGGCCAGCACGTAGCGGTCGGGCAGGCCCAGGCGCTCGGCGCGGAGGTCGGCGTCGACCGGCACGCGCAGGCGCCCGCTCGGTGCGCCGCCGATGACCCGCAGTCGGTCGTCGAACCGGTGGATCTCGTTGAGCTGTCCGGCGACCGCGTGGGTCGGGACCACGACGGCGTCGGCGTACTTGTAGGCGCGCTTCACCATCGCCTTGTGGAAGTGCACGCCGCGCGGCGTCAGGGTCTCGGGATTCGTCCACGGGACCGTGTCGTGCACCGTGACGACCGTCTGCCGACCCGGTTCCTGCACACGGTCGTGCTTGACCAGCGGTGCGAGCACACTCGGTGCGTGCACCATGCCGTGCGAGGCGCCGTGGGCGAGACCGCCCTGCCACGCGAGGGCCAGTTCACGACGGGGGAGCGCGAGCCGGTCGAGGTCGGCGAGCCCGGGCAGGAGTGTCCGGAGACGCTGCAGTTCGGCGGCCGAGGACGCGGAGACGACCGCTTCGACGTCGCAACCGTCCGGGGCGGTCGCGATGAGCTGCCGGGTCAGTTCCTCCGCGTAACGGCCGATGCCGCCGGGTACCGGTGCGAGCACCTGGTCCACGATCACGCGGAGTGTGGTCATCTGGCAGGGCTCCTCGGTGGTGCGTCCCGGGTCGTCCCGGGGTCGACTGACGAGGCTACCAGTGGCGTTCGGGAGAACCGGGGAGGTCGCTGGTGTCGTCCACAGCAGGCGCGCGCCGACGTCGGCGTTCCCCGAGCACGGCAGCCCCGGCGAACACCAGGTCGACGACCGTCAGGAGAACACGGGAGGTCACGGCGACGCTGACCGCCGCTGACGCGCCGAGCGGCACCCCGGCGGTGAGCAGCGCGGTGAGGACGGCCTCGCGTCCGCCGAGCCCGGCCGGCAGGAAGAAGACCAGGAAGCCGACGAGCCAGGCGAGGGCGTAGGCGCCGACGGTGAGCGTCGTCACGCGGAGGTCGACCTGTCCGAGCGGCACCAGCACCAGGACGATGTGCAGGCCGAACACCACCCACGCCAGCAGCGCCCACCCGAACGCGCGGACGACGGCGCCGGTGCTGATCTCGAGCGTGCCGAGGTCCCGGCGGGTGACCTTCGAGGCCAAACGCAGCCCGAAACGGAGCACGGCCGGGTGCAGGGCCGCGAGGACCACCGGCACGAGGAGCACGACGAACCAGTACCGCGAGAACGCGTCGGGCTGCACGAAGGGGATGGTCACCGCCGCGACCGAGACGCCCGCGCCGCAGCTGATGAGGAGGGTGAGCATGCCCACCGCGACACTGCGCGCCGCGGGGACCCGGTGCTCGCGGCCCAGGTCGGCTTGCGCCACGATCGGCCACACCGAGCCGGGGATGTACTTGCCGATCTGCGACAGGAAGAACACCCGCTGCGCAGCACCCAGGGGGATCCGGTGTCCGGCCCCGGACATCAGCGACCGCCAGGACAGGAACGTGACGTAGGTGGCCGCCCCGCCCGTGACGAACGCGGCGACCAGGGTCAGCGGGTCCTGTCGGCCGAAGGCGTCGACGATGTCCGCGGCGCGCGGGACGAGGAAGGCGACGCACAGCACGAGGGCGACGACCAGGCCGACGACGCGGACGATCGTCTTCGTCCGGGAGCGTCCGGCGGGCTGCTGGGGTTCGGTCATTCTCACCTAGGGTTGATCGGGCGCCGGCTCGGATCCGGCGCGCGCGAGCATCGGAGAGGACAGCCCCACGTGCGGATCTTGGCCTTCGGAACATACCAGGCGGCGGACCACCCTCGAGTGCGTGTGCTCGCCGACGGCTTGCGCGCGCGCGGACACGTGGTCGCCGAGGCGAACGTCCCGCTCGGCCTCTCCACGCGCGAGCGCGTCGCCATGCTCGGCGCCCGGTCGGGAGCCGCGCAGATGGCCGGGCGACTCGTCCGGAGCTGGTCACGGCTCATCGGGAAGGCGGTGCGCGCGCGGGCCGCCGGACGGCCGGACGCCGTGCTCGTCGGCTACATGGGGCACTTCGACGTCTGGCTCGCACGCCTGCTCTTCCCGCGCACGCCGATCGTGCTCGACCACCTGGTGTTCGCCGCGACGACCGCGCAGGACCGTGGGGTCGGTGGCACCGGCCTCAAGCAGCGGCTGCTCCGCGCGATCGACGGCGCGGCGCTGCGGATCGCCGACGTGGTGGTCCTCGACACCGACGAGCACCGCGACCTGGTGCCCGAGCGGTTGCGGACGAAGGCGGTCGTCGTCCCCGTCGGGGCCACGGCGCAGTGGTACGACGCCGCGCAGGAGTCGTCGCCCTCGGCCGCCACCGACGGGCCGTTGCGTGTGGTGTTCTTCGGGCTCTTCACCCCGCTCCAGGGTGCGGCGACGATCGGCGCCGCGATCGGTGGACTCCGGCCGGAGGACCCCGTCCGCGTCACGATGATCGGCTCCGGCCAGGACCTCGAGGCGGCGCAGGCCGCTGCTGCGGGGGGCGCCCCCACCGAGTGGATCCCGTGGGTCGGGTCCGAGGAGCTGCCGGCCCTCGTCGCCGGGCACGACGTCGGCATCGGCATCCTCGGCACGACGCCGAAGGCACGCAAGGTCGTGCCGAACAAGGTCTACCAGTGCGCGGCCGCCGGCCTCGCGGTCGTGACGAGCGACACCGCGCCGCAGCGACGGGCATTCGGGGACGCGGTGATCGGCGTTCCGCCGGGCGACGCCGCCGCCCTGACCGCCACGCTCCGTGCCCTGGCGGAGGACCGGGCGCTCCTCGCCGAACGCCGGTCCGCAGCTGCTGCGGCTGCCGAGCGGTTCCGGCCGGAGGCAGCCGTCGGACCGCTCGACGAGCGGCTGGGTGCGATCGTCGGCTGACGGAGCGCGCCGGACCGACGACGGACGGGAGGCGCGGTGCCAGCTGGCACCGCGCCTCCCGTCCGTCGTCGCCCCGTCAGGACGAGTCAGCGGCGCAGGGCCCCCGCCTCGACCGCCGCGTGGAGCGCTTCGCGCCAGTCACGCATCGGGGCGAGACCGGCTCGGGACCACGCGTCGTGCCCGAGCACGCTGTACGCCGGGCGCGGTGCGGGACGGACGAAGGACGCGCTGTCGGTGGGGAGCACGCGCTCGGGGTCCAGTCCGTTCTCGGCGAAGATCGCGCGCGTGAAGTCGTACCAGGAGCCCTGGCCCGAGTTCGTGCCGTGGTAGATGCCAGCCGGAGCGTCCCGGTCGACGAGCTCGACGATGCGGGCGGCCAGGTCACCGGTCCAGGTCGGCTGCCCGACCTGGTCGGTGACCACCGAGACCGTGTCGTGCGAGGCCGCGAGCCGGAGCATGGTCGCGGCGAAGTTCGGGCCGTGCTCGCCGTAGATCCACGCGGTCCGCACGATGTACGACGAATCCGGCGCGACCTGTCGGACGGCCGCCTCGCCCGCCGCCTTGGTCCGCCCGTACGCGTTCAGCGGATCGGTGGGTGCGTCCTCGGCGTAGGGCGCGGTGCCGTTGCCGTCGAACACGTAGTCCGTCGAGATCGTCACGAGCTTCGCGCCGTGGCGTACCGCTGCCTCGGCGAGGAGCCGCGGGCCGGTGGCGTTCACCGCGGCGGCCTCGTCCTCGTGTGATTCGGCGTCGTCCACCTTCGTGTACGCCGCCGAGTTGATCACGACGTCGTGGCCGGCGACGGCCGCGTCGACCGCGTCCGGGTCGGTGATGTCCAGGTCGGCGCGGCCGAGCGCGGTCACGTCACGGCCCTGCAGCGCGAGCTGGAGGTCGCGGCCGAGCATGCCGGCCGCGCCGGTGATGAGGGTGCGCGTCATCGTCGTCGCCGGGCTCAGCTGAGCGCCGCGCGCTCCTTGAGGGGCTCCCACCAGGCGCGGTTGTCGCGGTACCACTGCACGACGTCGGCCAGACCCTGCTCGAACGGCACCTGCGGCTCGTAGCCGAGCTCGGCCTGGATCTTCGAGATGTCGACCGAGTAGCGCAGGTCGTGGCCGAGACGGTCCTGGACGCGGTCGACGTACGACCAGTCCTTGCCGGTCGCGTCGAGGAGCAGCTGGGTGAGCTCCTTGTTCGTGAGCTCGGTGCCGCCACCGATGTTGTAGATCTCGCCCGCGCGGCCCTTGGTCAGGACCATCGCGATGCCGCGGGTGTGGTCGTCGACGTGCAGCCAGTCGCGGATGTTGTCGCCCTCGCCGTAGAGCGGCACGTGCCGGTCGTCGATGAGGTTCGTGACGAAGAGCGGGATGACCTTCTCCGGGAAGTGGTACGGCCCGTAGTTGTTGGAGCAGCGCGTGATCGAGAGGTTCAGCCCGTGCGTGCGGTGGTAGCTGCGCGCGAGCAGGTCGCTGCCGGCCTTCGACGCCGAGTACGGCGAGTTCGGCTCGAGCGGGCGCTCTTCGTCCCACGAACCCTCGCTGATCGACCCGTAGACCTCGTCGGTCGAGACGTGCACGAAACGCTCGGTGCCGTGGCGGAGTGCGGCGTCGAGCAGACGCTGGGTGCCGACGACGTTCGTCTCGACGAAGATGCCGGAGTCGCGGACCGAACGGTCGACGTGGGACTCGGCGGCGAAGTGCACGATGGCGTCGATGCCCGGGACGACCTCGTCGAGCTTGGCGGCGTCGGTGATGTCGCCCTGCACGAAGGTGTACCGCGGCGAGTCCGCCACCGACGCGAGGTTCTCGAGGTTGCCCGAGTAGGTGAGCGCGTCGTACACGACGACATCGGCACCTTCGAGGCCGGGGTAGGCGTCCTGCAGCGTACGGCGGACGAAGTTCGAGCCGATGAAGCCGGCCCCTCCGGTGACGAGGATCTTCACGCGTTGTTCCTTCAGTGATCGGTGAGCGGTCGGTCGGCGGTGAGTCTACCGGGCGCCGTTGTCGTGGTCGGGGTCGTGGTCGGGTTGGTCGGCGCCGGGCACGTCCTGCGGGCCGGTGCCGACGGGGCGGGCAGCATCGGCGTCGTCCGCTCCGACCGCGGAGGCGGTCGACGCGCGCTGCGGTCCCCGTCGCCCGACCGCACCCCAGGCCAGCACGAGCGTCACGAGGCTGACCAGCGCGGTGGCGACGACGAGGGCCGCGAGCGGACGGACGCCGTACGGCAGCGAGCCGAAGAGCGTCTGACGTCCCGCGACCGAGATGCGGAAGACGAGCTCCTCGTAGGACCCCGAGTAGAGCAGCCCCAGCGCGGCGACCGCGACCAGCGGCGCCACGACGATCGCGGCGCGTGCCAGGCGGACCCGGACCACGTCGCGCTCGACGAGGGCACGCCACGCGCAGGCCTGGGCAACGAGCAACGCGGCCAGCGCCGGGAAGAGGAACCGGCCCTGGTCGACGGTGACGCCGAGGTGGCTGGCGTACGTGGCCCAGTCGCGGGCGAGCACGACGACGAGGGCCGTCACGGGGAAGGCCGCGGCGACCAGCACGGTGCGGCGGTCCACGGTGCGGCGGCTGAGCCCCCAGACCAGCGCCGCCAGGGCGATCACGGTGAAGGAGTCGACGAGCACGGCCGACAGCGGCCACTCGTACCGGCCGAGGAGGCCCCAGAACGAGTTGGACATGCCGTTCCAGAACGCGCCCGCGAACTGCGTCGGGGCGGGCGACTCGTGCGCGGGCCACGACCTCGACACGGCGGGGAACGGATCGGGCTGCGGCGTGCCGGTCTGCACGGCCAGCGCGACGTACCACCACGCGGTGGTGACGGCAGGGACCGCGAGCACGACGAGCGCACGCAGCAGGCGGCCGAGTGGCCCGGACCCGTTCCGCGCCACGACCACGGCCAGGAGCGCGAACGGGACGGCGATCGCGCCGCCGGCCATCACCGCGGTCCCCACGGCCAGTGCGCCGCCGAGGGCGAGGACCGTCCACCAGGAGCGGTCCCCGGTGAGCACACGCACCGCGAGCCACGTGGCGAGCACGCCGGCGGTGATCACGGGCACCCACACCGACACCGACGAGCCGAGCTGCGCGACCTGTGGGACGGCCAGGAGGGTCGCGGCCGCGGCCACGGCGGTCCGGGGCGAACCGGTCGCCCGACGGACGCTCGCCCAGACGAGCGCCGGGACGGGGAGCATGACCGCGACGTCAACCAGGCGCATGCCGAGCACGACGATGTCCCAGCGGCGGCCGGCGAAGTCGAGCAGGTGGGCGACCACCGCCTGCACCAGGAACCAGGTCGGCGGATGCTGCGACATCGGGTTGACGAGCGGGTTCTCCGAACCGTCACCGACGATCGTCGCGAAGTCCGGACGGTCCGTGGCGGCGGGCAGGTGCACCGGGACGTTCTGGGCGAGCAGGCCCTGCAGGTAGTGCAGGTCACCGGCCGGCGGCCAGCCCTGCCCCATCGCGAGATGGATCACCGCGTCGACGTTCGCGAGCTCGTCCGGGCCGTGGAGCGACGGGTTGACGTACGCCCAGAGGGTGAGGACGAGCCCGAAGACGACGGTCAGGCCGATGACCGTGGTGGCCTCGCGACGGCCCACGGGCGGTCGGTCGTGTCGACGATCGACGGCGGGGCGGGCGGCCACCGCGCGGGTCCGCGTTCGCGTGGTGCTCATGCGGTCGTCCCTCCACGGTGGACGGTCTCGGTCTCGGTCTCGGTTCCGGTCTCGGTCCCGGCGCCTGCGGTACCGAGCGGGTCGTCGACGGACGGCCGCAGCGTGGCGGCGACCACCACCGCGGCGGCGAGCACCACGGCCGCGACGAGCCACCCGACCACCATCACGGGGACCGGCACCGGGGACGACGTGGCGAGCACGTCGAGTCCGAGTGGCGTCACCCGGATCCGGGAGTGCTCGGCGATGCTCCCGTAGGTGAACAGCAGGCCGTAGACCGCCATCGCGGCGGACAGGGCCGCGACGACGACAGCGAACCGGCGACGGCCGCGGTCGGTCTGGACAGCACGGCGCCAGGCGATCGCGCTGAGGGTGATGAACGCGAGCAGGGCGGGGAAGTAGTACCGGCCCTGGGTCGCGCCGATGAACGTGGTGGCGCGGTAGCTTCCCCAGGCGTTCGCGGTCTGCAGCACGAAGATCGTCGCCGGCAGCACGGCGAGCGTGATCGCGACGCGGAGCCCCGGCGCGCGTCGGAAGCCCCAGACGAGCAGGGCACCGAGACCCAGGACCGTCGCGGTCTCGAAGACCACGGGGGAGAGGATCCACTGCGCCCGTCCGCCGAAGCTGCCCCAGAACGTCCGGGCGATCGTCGACCACGACACGTCGGCGAAGGCGGCCGGGTCGGGGCCGGTCCCGGTCGGGAAGGGCTTCGGCGGGCGGATGGCCGAGAAGCCGCTGGGCTGCAGCGTGTGGAAGACGAGGAGGTTGCGCACCCACCACCACGCGCCGACGGCGGCGGCGAGGGCGAGGACCCAGAGCGCCCGGACGGCGCGCGGCAGGACCCCGGCCCGACGCATCGGCGCGACGAGCACGGCGACCGCCACGAACGGGATCAGCGGGAGCGCGGTGCCCTTCCAGACGATCGCGACACCGAGGGACAGGGCGAGGGCGAGCGCGGTGCGGACCCGGTCGTCGCCGGTCATCACCCGGACGGCCAGCCACACGGTGGTCGCCGCGAAGAGCACGACGGGCGCGTCGTTCGACGCCGAGGCACCGATCGAGGCGAGTTCGGGGACGGCGAGGACGGCGAACGCCCCGACCAGCGCGGCACGGGGCGACCGGGTCACCCGCCGGACGGTGGCCCAGGCGAGTGCCGGCAGCGGCAGGACGAACAGGGCACCGAGGAGCCGGACCGCGAGCAGCGCGACGTGCGGCCGGAGCGACTCGAAGTCGACCAGGTGGAGCACACCCGCTGCGACGAGGTAGTAGGTCGGCGGGTGCTGGGTCATCTGGTCGACGGTGTCCGACGACGAAGCCCCGGTCGAGCGCAGGAGCTCACCCATGGTCGGGGCGCTGTCGGGTCGGGGGCCGCTCGCCTGTTGGACCGCGTCGAGCACGCGGAGGTCGCCCGGGTCGGGCCAGCCGTCGCCGATCGCGACGTGCACGGCCGCGTCGAAGTGCGCACGCTCGTCGGGCGCCTGGAAGGTCGGGACGAGAGCCGCCCAGAGCACGAGCAGCAGGCCGAACGTCGCCGTCACCGCGGCGACGACGACCCACTCGCGACGTCGCACCGGAGGGACGGGGTCAGTCACCGTACCGGGCGAGCTTCTGCAGGTCGAGCTGTTCCTCGGCCAGGGTCCGGTTCAGCCGCGTCAGGTCCGCGACGACGCCGATCGTCATCGCGAGCACCGCCGTGATGACGAGGACCAGCCCGAGCAGGAGCGACTGCAGGTGGTTGCCGCCGGAGTCCGTCGCGAGCAGCACCAGGTACCGGATGAACGGGATGAGCCCGCAGACGGCCAGCACCGCGCTGACCCAGGCGAACAGTGCCATCGGTCGGTACATCAGGTAGACGCGGGCGATCGCGGACCCGGACTCGAACATGTGCTGCCAGATGTTGCTGAACAGCCGCGACTCACGCGTCTTCGCGTTCGTCGTGATCGGCACGCTGGCGATCGCGATGCGCTTGTAGCCGGCCTGCACGATCGTCTCCATGCAGTAGCTGAACCGCGTGACGATGTTGAGCCGGATGAGCGAGTACTTCGAGTAGGCGCGGAACCCGCTCGCGGCGTCGGGCAGGTCGAGGCCGGCGGCGCGGCTGGCGACCCAGGAGCCGAAGCGCTGCATGAGCTTCTTGAAGCCGGAGAAGTGCTCGATGGTGCGCGTCTGCCGGTCACCGATGACGATCTCGGCACGCTTCTCGAGGATCGGCAGGACCAGGTCCGCGATCTGCGCCTGCGGGTACTGGTTGTCGCCGTCGGTGTTCACGACGATGTCCGCACCGTGCAGCAGCGCGTAGTCGACGCCGTCGCGGAACGATCGCGCCAGGCCCATGTTCTGGGCGTGACGGACGAAGTGCGTCACGCCGTGGGCCTTCGCGACCTCGACGGTGCGGTCGGTCGAACCGTCGTCGATCACGAGGATCTCGATCTCGTCGATGCCGGGGATCGACCGGGGGATCGTCTCGAGGACTGCGGGGAGCGTCTGCTCCTCGTTGAGGCACGGGATCTGGATGAAGAGCTTCACTGCGTTCGGGCGTCTCGATCTGGTCGTTGGGCGCGCATGCTCGAGGTGATGGCGCGCGGGAGCGTTTCAGGCCGCGTTCACCATACGTGATGTCGTCGACCTACCGGAGGAGGGTGCCGGTGTGCCCGTGCGGGCGATCCCGACCGAGACGCATTGTGGGAGGATCGCTCATCGTGCGCCGCCCGACCATGACCCTCCACTCCGGCATCGTCCTCGCGGCGGCCCTCTTCGCCGTCTTCGCCGCGATCGCGATCGGGTTCAGCGCCCCGCCGTTCAACTCCGGGGACGAGGCAGCGCACCTCGACTACGCCGTCACCGTGTGGCACGGTCACCTGCCCGTGTTCGAGGACGGCCTCACGATCGACTCGACGTTCGGCATCATCCCGCCGGTGCAGTGGGTCTCCCAGCACCCGCCGCTCTTCTACGCGGTCCTCGCGCCGGTCGTCGGGCCGCTCTGGGACAGCGGCCAGCACTACCACGCGGTGCTCGCGGGGCGTGTCCTGAACGCCGTGTTCGCCGGGCTCACCGTGCTCGCCGCCGGGTGGGCCGCACGCCGGGTGCTGCCGACCCGGCCCGGTGCCGCGAGCGTCGCCGCCGTCGTCGTCTCCCTGACGTCGATGTTCCTGCTGGTCGGTGGCGCCGTCTACAACGACCTGCCGAACGTCGCCTTCGGCGCGCTCGCCATCGGAGTCGCGGCCACGGCCCTCCGTCGCGGCCTCTCGACCCGCCTGGTCGTCCTCGCGGCCGTGGTGACCGCCGCCGGCATGCTCAGCCGACTCACCTTCGCGGTGTTCGTCGTCGCGGTCCTCGTCGCCGTCGTCTGCGCCCGGGGTCGCGGCTGGTGGAACGGCCTGGTCGGCAAGCTCGTCGCGCTCGTCGTCGTCGCCGCCGCACCGGCCCTCGCCGCCGGGTGGTTCTTCCTCCGGAACGAGCGTGTGACCGGGAACATCGCGGGCAGTCAGCCGGAGTGGGCCGCGGCACACCTCCACCGCCGACAGCACGGCTTCGTCGAGACGGTGGCGGACCCGGGCTTCTGGACCGGCGTCTTCTCGGTCTTCCGCGGGCACTTCACGCTGGACGTGACCTGGCCGTGGGTGCTCCTGGTCGGACCGCTCCTGCTCGCGGTCGTCGTCGCGGTGGTCCCGGCGCTCCGCCGGAACGGGCGCGTCCGACCGACGGCGCCCCGCCCGACGACCACCGACCGGGCGACCACCGACCGGGCGACCACCGACCGGACGACCACCGACCCGACGACCGTCACCGGACGCCGCCGGCGCCAGGACGCCACCGACCGGGTCGCCGACGTGCTCGTCGCCCTCATGCTCGTCGCGGTCGTCGTGCTCGTCGTCTTCCTCCAGATCCGCTTCACCATGCAGGGCGGCGCGGCCCAGGCGCGGTACGGCCTGCCGGTCGTCCCGGTCCTCGCCGTCGTCATGGCGATCGGTCTCTCCGGGTTCGGCCGGGTGCTCTCGCCGCTGCTCGTCACGGCGTGGGTGGCCGCCGCCGGGTACGACTGGTTCGCCATCGTCGACCTCACTGGCCCGGCGTTCCACGAGCCGGTGACGCTGACGGTGAGCCGGGTCGCCGTCGTGCTCGCGATCGTGGCGCTCGCCGCGGTGCTCACGCTGGTCTGGACCGCGTCGCTCCGGCGCTCGGCGGTCGCCCCGCAGCCGCCCACGGCCGACGTCCCGGCCGTCACCGCGTGACAGGATGACGGCGTGACGTCCTTGCGCTCCCGGGTCGCCCGGTTCCTCACCCGACGCCCCGACCAGGACGTCGCACCGGCCTCCGGCCCGGCGCCGGAACCGCCACTCGTCGGCTTCGTCGTGCACGGAGCCGGTGGGGTCCACCCCGCGTCCGCGCACATCCGCGTGACCGGCCGCATGTCGGCACTCGCCGCCTCCGGCGCGGCCCGCGTCGCGCAGGTCGAACCGGTGCGATGGGCGGACGGCACGGACACCGCGCACCTCGACGTGCTGCTCGTCCAGCGCGACGCCTTCCCGCTCGCCTCGCTCGACGCAGCGATCGAGCGCGCTCGGCGCGAGGGCACCCGGATCGTCGCCGAGGTGGACGACGACTTCTTCAGCCGGGAGGCCCGTGCCCGGCTCGTCCGCGCCGAGTACGACCCCGAGCGGCTCGCGTCCGTCGAGCGCGTGGTCGCGGCCGCCGACGTGGTGGTCACGTCGACCGAGCCGTTGCGCGCCGTGCTCGCCGCAGCGGGCACCACGGCGGTCGTGGTGCCGAACGCCGTCCAGCCCGGGCTGTGGGGCACCGGGCCGTCGCGTCCCGGCCCCGTCGGCCCGCGCCGGGTCCTCTACATGGGGTCCGCCACGCACGGCGACGACCTCGCGCTGCTGCGGCCCGTGTTCGACGGGCTGGTCGACGACGACGGTCGCGCGGTCCGACTCGAGGTCGTCGGCGTGACCGACACCGACGCGGACTGGTTCGACCGGCTGGACCTGCCCGACGGTGCGACGCACTACCCGGAGTTCGTGGCGTTCCTGCGGGCGAACGCGCACCGCTGGTCCGCCGGTGTCGCGCCCCTCACCGACGACCCGTTCAACGACGCCAAGAGCGACCTCAAGTTCCTCGAGGTCAGCATGCTCGGCCTGCCGTTCGTCGCCTCGGACCGACCGTCGTACGCCGGCATCGACGAGCACGGCGGACTGCTCGCCGAGAACGACCCGGCCGCGTGGCAGCACGCGCTGCGCACCGCGTTCCGGGAGGCCGACGAGCGGGTGCAGCGCGCCCAGGCGTACGTCCGCGCAGAGCGACTGGTGACCGGCGACGGCGACTGGCGAGCAGCCCTCGGCCTCTGAGTGCGGGCCTCTTGCTAGGCTGCCCCGGTGCAGATCCGAGAACTGAAGATCCAAGGCGCGTGGGAGTTCACCCCCGTCCAGCACGGTGACGCCCGGGGCGCGTTCCTCGAGGCCTACCGTGCGGACGTGCTCGAGGAGACCGTCGGCCACCCGCTCGACCTCCGTCAGGTGAACATGTCGATCTCGTCGCGCGGCGTCGCGCGGGGGATCCACTACGCCCTCGTCGCACCGAGCCAGGCGAAGTACGTCACGGCCGTCCGCGGCGCCTTCATCGACTACATCATCGACATCCGCGTCGGGTCACCGACGTTCGGCCAGTGGGACTCCGTCCGCATCGACGACGTCGACCGCCGCGCCGTGTACCTGTCCGAGGGCCTCGGGCACGCCATCGTCGCGCTCGAGGACGCCTCGACGGTCAACTACCTGGTCAGCGCGCACTACGACCCCGAGCGCGAGAAGGGGATCAGCATCCTCGACCCGACCGTCGCGCTCGAGCTCCCCGACGGCATCGGCGAGCCGGTCCTGTCCGAGAAGGACACCAGCGCGCCGACCCTCGAGCAGGCCGCCGAGCAGGGTCTGCTGCCGACGTACGAGGAGTGCCTCGCCTACACCGAGTCCCTCCGCACCACGAAGAAGTAAGGACGCATCCCCATGAAGGGCATCATCCTGGCCGGCGGTTCCGGCACGCGCCTCTGGCCGATCACCAAGGGCATCAGCAAGCAGCTCATGCCGATCTACGACAAGCCGATGGTGTACTACCCCCTGTCGACGCTGATGATGTCCGGCATCCGCGAGGTGCTGATCATCACGACGCCCGAGTACAACGACCAGTTCAAGGCCCTGCTCGGCGACGGCTCCACGCTCGGCATGGACATCCAGTACGCGGTGCAGCCGTCCCCGGACGGGCTCGCCCAGGCGTTCGTCATCGGTGAGGACTTCATCGGCGACGACAGCGTCGCCCTGGTGCTCGGCGACAACATCTTCCACGGCACCGGGCTCGGCACGAACCTCCGCAAGAACACCGAGGTGCAGGGCGCGACGATCTTCGCGTACCACGTGGCGGACCCGAAGGCGTACGGCGTCGTGGAGTTCGACGACGACTTCACCGCGGTCTCCATCGAGGAGAAGCCCGCCGAGCCGAAGTCGAACTACGCCGTCCCCGGTCTGTACTTCTACGACAACAAGGTCATCGAGATCGCGAAGACGATCGAGCCGAGTGCCCGTGGTGAGCTCGAGATCTCGACCGTCAACGAGCGCTACCTGGAGGCCGGGGAACTCGGCGTGCAGGTCCTGGACCGCGGCACCGCGTGGCTCGACACCGGCACGTTCGAGTCGATGATGCAGGCGTCCGAGTACGTCAAGGTCATCGAGGACCGTCAGGGCTTCAAGATCGGCTGCATCGAGGAGATCGCCTGGCGGAACGGCTGGATCGACGACGCCCGGCTCGCCGACCTCGCCGCGCCGCTCGTCAAGGGCGGCTACGGCGTCTACCTGCAGAACCTGCTGCGCGGCTGACGGTGGCCCGGTCCGGGTTGCGTCGGCTCCTCGGCCGTCCGGTCGGAGTCGACGCGCCGCTGCCCGCCGATACACCGACCCCGTCGGCACCGGCGGCGGACCGTCCGGCCGAGCCGCGCCTCCCGGTCGACACCTCGCTGGTCACCGAGCCGTCACGGCCCGGTGACCACGGGGTCGACGTCGTCGTCACCGTCGCAGAGACGACGTTCCGCGACGGTGCACACCGGGCGGTCGTCCGGGCCGCGCGGGACGCCGGTGCCGCGACCGTCGTCGTCAGCGTGTACGACGTCCACGCGGGCCCGACGAGCGTGTACCCAGCCGTCGTCGCCGGAGCTGACCACGTCGTCGCCCGTGCGACCGTCGCCGCCACCTGGGGCGGCGCCGTGGCCGCGGCTCGGCCACTCCTCACGAGCGCCCGGGTGGTCGTGCAGGACGCGTCGGTCACGATGCCCCTCGAGGCCTACGCGACACTGACGGCAGCACTCGATCGTGCACCGGTGGCCGTGGGTGTGGTCCGGACCGGTGACGACGTCGTCGCCAGCGCCGGAGCGGTCCTGGTCCGGGGCACGGCACCGGTGGCGGCACTGCTGCGCGGGCACCCGGCCGAGGACGCCGACCTGCTCGACGGCGCCGAGGTCTTCGCGGCCGACGAACCGTGCTTCGCGGTGCGTACCGCGGACCTGGCGCTGCCGGTCCGCACGGTCGACACCCGGACCGCCGTCGCACGACTCACCCGCGACAGCGCGGACGCCGGCGGCGGCCCGTGCGTGGTCGTCGCACTCGGCCGTGTGTACCGCACACACGTCTTCCGCGAGCGTCGGTACGACACCGACGCCGCCACGGCCCTCGCCCACTGGCGGGCGCGGGTGGACGGCACCGCGATCACCGCGCTGGAACGCGCCGGACTCGTCCCGGGCCTCCCGGCCGCCGACCCCGCGGGAGCCCCGGTCGCCCTCCGCGAACCGGTCGTCCGTGCCGAGCGGGGTGCGGAGCGGGTCACGCTGCGGGACCGAGGAGAACGGTTGCGCTGGTCGATCCGGATCGCCGCCCACCCCGGCCCCGGCGGGGATGACTGGGGCGACACGTTCTTCGCCCGTGACCTGGCGACGGCGCTCCGGTCGCTCGGGCAGGAGGTCGTCGTCGACCACCGCGAGTCGCACGTCCGCCCGCTGTCCGAGCACCTGGACGACGTCGCCCTGACGCTCCGCGGACTCGACGACACCCCCGTACACCCGTCGGCGACGAACGTGCTCTGGGTCATCTCGCACCCCGACCTCGTCACGGCGGACGAACTGGCCCGCTACGACCTGCGGTTCGCCGCCGGGCCGGTGTGGGCGGCCCGCGTGGCGGCGGACACGGGTCTCGACGTCGCCCCGCTCCTGCAGGCCACGGACCCCGCCCGCTTCCACCCGGGGCCAGGGGCGCCCGAGTACGCCGGGCTCGACACCGCGTTCGTCGGCAAGACCCGGCAGGTCTTCCGGCCGGTCGTGCGGGACGCCGTCGCCGCCGGCCTCGACCTCGCCGTCTGGGGCGAGGGGTGGGAGAGCCTGCTGCCGGACGGCGTGCACCGCGGGGTGTTCGTCGCGAACGAGGCACTGCCGTCGCTCTACCGCAGCGCTCGCGTGGTGCTCAACGACCACTGGGACGACATGGCCCGCGACGGGTTCGTGTCCAACCGGCTGTTCGACGCAGCGGCCACGGGGGCCCTCGTCCTCACCGATCCGGTGCCGGGCGTGGACGAGCTGTTCCACGGTGCCGTGCGGACGTACCGTGACGCAGACGAGCTCCGCGAGTTGGTCCACCAAGGGGAGACCTCGTCGGCTGCGGAACGTGCCGAGCGGGGCACCCGCGTCGGTGCCGAGCACTCCTTCGTCCGGCGGGCCGAGGTGCTGCTCGACGCGGTGCGACGGCAGCGGGCGGGCGGCTAGCTCCGATGCCGAGCGCCCCGGCGCCTGCCGGCCTGCTGGCTAGCCCCGGCGGAGCCGTCGGGCCACGTCACCCGCGCGGTCCGCGATCCGCACGACACGGCGTGCGCGCATCGCCGCGAGTTCCGCATCTCGTGCCCTGACCTCGCGGAGCGCCGCCTGCGCACGGTCGCGCTCGAACTGCACGGTGGCACGGAGCGTGTCCGCGGTCGCCTCGCCGGCCCGGACGCTGTCCTCGAGGGACTCGATCCTCCGGTCACGGGTGACGATCGCGTGACCGACCTGCTGCAGCCGACGGAGTCGGTCCTCGGGGACGACCGGGTCGGGGGTCCCGTCCAGGCTGGTCGACCCGGCGCGACGGAGCACCTCCGCGATGCCGTCGTCCCGCGTGAAAGGACCCGCGGCCGCCTCGTCGTCGGTGACGAAGCGGAGCGCGAACGTCGACTCGAGCACACCCTCCCGCAGACGGCGGAGGTCCCGCATGCCGTGGTGACGCGGGCTCGGGGTGAGGTCGGGGTTCGCCTCGTAGGCGCGCCCGCTGACGTCGACGCGGTGCTCGTACTGGGTCCAGGACCGCCAGGGCAGGTGCAGGACCTCGAGCTCGAGTCCGGCGGGCACCGGGGCGCCGTTCGCGACGCTGACCTGGTGGTTGCCCTGCACGACCGTCACGTCGGGGTCACCGACGTGCACGGCGTTGGTGCTCGGCGGGCCGATCAGACCGATCGCCTGGAGTTCCGTGACCGATCGGTCGTCACGCCAGTGCAGGCGCTCGATGCCACCACCGGACTCGGCGAGCATCCCGGTCATGTTGACGACCGGGACGGTGAACGCGCCGACCACCGGGTCCAGGCGCTCGAACACCTCACCCACCGTCAGGGAGCGGTCGACCGGCAGGATGAACTCGTCGGCGTCGGCGTTGACGACCCAGTCGGCGTGGTGGCTGCGCGCGGCGTCGCGGGCCATCCCGGTGACGACGGTGCCCTGCTGCTTCCGGTGCACCGGGTCGTGGCGCAGGTCGACCGTGACGTCCGTCCGCGCGGCGAAGGCGGTGAGGAGGTCGGTGGTCCCGTCGACCGACCCGTTGTCGGTGATGACGAAGACGTCGAACCCCTGGGCCACGTGGTGGTCGAGCCAGGCGGGGATGACGTCCGCTTCGTCGCGGACCATCAGGGTGACGGCGAGGGTCATGGGCAGGCTTTCCGGGTTCGGGTTCGAGTTCGGGTTCAGGGCACCGGGGGAGACGGTCGGATCGGCCGACGATACCGTGTCAGCGGGTGTTCGTGGCGTGGGCCCGCACGGCCAGGGCAGCGCGGAGCACGACTCGGAGCGGCCACAGCCACCACGCGGGGTACTTCCGTGCCAGGAACCGGTACGCGCTCTCGTGGTGGGCACGGCGCATCCGCTCCGAGGACCCCTGCGTCGCGGTCCCGCCGATGTGGGTGGCGGTCGCTGCGGGTTCGTAGACGTTGCGGAGGCCCAGACGTCCGATGCGCCAGCCGAGGTCGACGTCCTCGAAGTACATGAAGTACCCCTCGTCGAAGCCGCCGAGTCGGTCGAGGACGTCGCGCCGCACCAGGACACACGCCCCGGACAGCCAGCCGGCGTCACGACGACCGTCGTGTTCACCGTCCTGGCGGTACCGCCGGGTCCAGGGGTTGCCGGGCCAGACGTTCGCGAAGACCGCGTGCCCGAGGCCGGTCCGGAGGGACGGGACGAGCCGGGCGGACGGGTACACCTCGCCGGTGGGTTCGAGCAGCCGCGGACCGGCCGCGCCGATGCCCGGGTCGGCCTCCGCGGTCGCGAGGAGCCGGTCGAGTGCCCCCGGCTCGAGGACGACGTCCGGGTTGGACACGAGGACCCAGCGGACCTCCGGCCCGAGCGTGGCGACCGCGCGGTTCACCGCACCGCCGTACCCACGGTTCTCACCGAGTGCCAGGAACCGGGCACCCGCGGCCTCGGTCACGGCGCGGAGCGCGTCCGCGTCGGTCGAGTCGTTGTCGGCCACGACCACCGGGACGGCTCCGGCGCTCGCTGCCGGCACGGAGGCGAGGAACGCCGGAAGGACGTCGCCGGAGTTGTACGAGACGGTGACGATGGCGGCACGCGGACCGGACCCAGCGGGAGTGGCGTCGGGTGTGGCGTCGCCGACGGTGCCGTCAGCGGCGGCGGTCACCGGTACACCCCGAGGTGTGCCCGCGCGCAGGCAGCCCACGAGAAGCCGTCGGCACGCTGACGTGCGCGGGCGACCCGGTCGGCGCGGTCGGCCTGGTCACCGTCGAGCAGAGCGGCCAGCGCAGCGCGGATGGGCTCGGCGTCGGGCTCGGTGTACGTGACGGTGTCGCCGCCGACCTCCGGGATCGCCAGGCGGTCGGTGGTCAGGACGTCGGCGCCGGAGGCCATGGCCTCGAGCACCGGCAGGCCGAAGCCCTCGGCGATGCTCGGGTAGGCCACGATGCGCGACCCGCCGAGCAGTGCCCGCAACTCGTCGACGGGCAGGTACCCGAGGTAGCGCAGCGGGGCTCCCGGACGGTCACCCGCCGCCGTCAGCTCGCGTTCGGCGGCCTCGTCCCAGCCGAGCCCACCGGCGACGAGCAACGCGGGGACGTCCGGCCGCTCGGCGCCGAGCGCCCGGTGCGCCGCGATGAGTTCCGGGAGGCGCTTGCGCGGTTCGACGGTGCCGAGGAAGGCGATCCACTCGGCGTCCGCCGCGAGCTCGTGCGCCGCCCGGAACGCGGCGAGGTCGGCGTCCGTCGGCGGGTGGAACAGCGCACGGTCGACGCCGAGGTGCGCCACGACGGTCGCGCGACGCGGTCGGCCGGCGAACCGGTCGAGTTCGCTGACGGTCGCGGCGCTCGGCGCGACTGTGGCGCGGGCGAAGCGCCGTGCCAGTCGCGTCCACGCGCGGAAGAACCGCACCTTGAGCGTCGAGTGCGCCGCCGGGTCGCTGAAGAAAGTCGCGTCGTGCAGGGTGACGACGGTCCGGGAGGCCCGGATCACCGGGAACGTGTAGTGCGGGCTGTGCAGGACGGCGGACCCCACCCGTCGGGCCAGGGCGACCAGGCCGGTCTGCTCCCACACGAGGCGCAGCGGACGCGAGGAAGTCCAGCCCGGAGCCGCGTGGTACCGGTGACCTGGAGCGAGCCCACGGAGCCACGCGACGTCGTCCGGCTTCGCCACGACGTCGACGTGCTCGTCGAGTTCGTCGAGCCCGGCGAGGAGCCCGGAGATGTACCGTGCCACGCCGCCTCGGTTCGGCGGGACCGACGTGGCGTCGACCAGCACCGGGAGTACGCCCAACGTCAGCCCTTGACCTGGCGCTCGGTGGTCTTCGTCCAGGCGATCCCCGACTGGGTGTCCTCGTCGACGACGACGAAGCGGGCGGCCTCGCGCTCGATGACGATGTGCTCGCCGTTCGGCTTGGCGAGGAACACGTGCACGAAGTACTGCCCGCCGCCGAGGCGCAGGTCGTTGAGGTGCCACTCGACGGTGGCCGAACCCCGGAGCGGGTCGTGCCGCGTCTGGAGCTGTCGGCTGTCGACACCGAAGGCGGGGTGACCGAGGTGGTTCTCGATCTTGATGCCGGCGCGCCACTCCGGCAGGACGTCGGCGTGCGAGAACGTCGCGCGGATGACGAGGTCGTCGCCGTGGTGGTGCTCGGCGCCGGGGGCACGGCCGGGGATCTCGAGCTCGACGTGCTCGACCTTGCCGGGGTTCGCGTCCTCCTCCGGGTTCGCGGCCTCGGCCTCGGCCACACGACGGCCCTCGAGGATCTCGCGGAAGTTCTTGACCGCGAGTCGGGCCGAGCCCTGGAACTTGACCTCGCCGTGGTGCAGTACGACCGCCGAGTCGCACAGCTCCTGGACCTGGCCCAGGGAGTGCGACACGAGGATGATCGTGCGGCCCTGCTCCTGGAACTCGCGGATCTTGTCGAGGCACTTCTTCTGGAACTGCTCGTCACCGACTGCCAGGACCTCGTCGACGAGCAGGACGTCCGGGTCGGTGTTGATGGCGACCGCGAAGGCGAGACGCACGTACATGCCGGATGAGTAGAACTTCACCTGCGTGTCGATGAAGTCGCCGATGCCGGAGAACTGCAGGATGTCGGCGAAGCGGGCTTCGGTCTCCTCCTGCGTCTGGCCCAGGATCGCGGCGTTGAGGTACACGTTCTCGCGACCGGTCAGGTCGGGGTGGAACCCGGCGCCGAGCTCGATGAGCGCAGCCAGGCGACCGCGACGCTCGACGGACCCGGTGGTCGGTTCGAGGATGCCGCCGATGGTCTTCAGCAGCGTCGACTTGCCGGAGCCGTTCGGGCCGAGCAGACCGATCGTCGTACCGGCGGGGATGTCGAGGCTGATGTCCTTGAGCGCCCAGAAGTCCTCGCTGTGCCGACGTCCGGCGCGGCCCAGGGTGACGACGCGCTCCTTGAGCGAGTTGTCCTTGCGGATCGTGAAGCGCTTCGAGACGTTCTTCACGGTGACGACCGCGGGGGCGTCCGAGAACGGGGAGCGGGTCTCCTGCGTGGCGTTGTCGAGGGTCATCGGGTCAGATCTCCTGGGCGAAGTTGCCCTGCAGCTTGGCGAACACCCGCTGGCACAGCACCAGCGCGATGAGGCCGACGACGCCGGCGATGACCAGGCGGAGGAGCAGGTGCGAGGGGTACTCCGAGTCCGGGCCGGCGGTCCAGAAGGCCCGGTGGAACCCGAGGACGGCGAGGGTGATCGGGTTGGCGGTGTACAGCGTGAGCAGCCACTGCGGCGCCGCGTTCGCGACCTGCTGCCAGCTGTAGACGATGGGCGAGGCCCACATCAGCAGCAGCACCAGGACCTCGACGAGGTACTGCATGTCGCGGAGGTAGACGTTGGCGGCGGCGAGGAGCAGCGCCAGGGCCGTCGCCCAGATCAGGATCACCAGCGTCGACGGGAAGAAGTAGAGCAGGTCGGGCCGGATCCAGGCGAACCCGCTCTGCAGGAGCGTCGCGACGAGGAGCACGACCAGCTGCACGCCGAAGTTGAACAGCGCCGCCCCGACGCTCGCCAGCGGGTAGATCTCGCGCGGCAGGTAGATCTTCTTGATCAGCCCGCCGTTCGAGACGATCGACGCCGTGCCCGCGGCCACGATCTCGCTGAACAGCCCGTAGAGGGTCAGTCCGGCGAAGACGTAGACGGCGAACTCGGGGATGTTGCGGGACGCGCCGAGGATCTTGCCGAGCACGAAGTAGTAGATCGCGAGCTGCACGAGCGGACGGATCAGCGTCCACGCGAACCCGAGCGCACTGTCCTTGTAGCGGGACTTCAGGTCACGGCGGATCAACAGGTCGAGCAGCTGCCGGTGGGCGAAGACCTCGCGGATCGACCCGATGACGGCGGTGGCCGGCCGACCGGCCGGGATCATCCGCTCCTGGCGGAGCCGATCGAACCGCTCGGTGACGATGTTGCTCAAGGTGTTTCCTCACATTCGACGCGGGCGACGGACCACTGTACATCGGCGACCGGGAGCGGCCGCCGGGCGTCAGCGTCCGTTCTTGCTCTCCCGCATGATGCGCACACGGTTCTGGACCTTGTCCCGGAGCCCCGAGACGCCGTTCTCGCGGAGGTACCAGGTGGCCAGGCGCACGTCCCGGGAGATGCCGTGACGGCTGTTCGCGATCTGGTGGAACTGGAGCTCGCGCTGCCGGGCCGGGCTCAGCTGCACACGGGGGCGTCCGGCCGCGGCGAGCGACCCAGCCGGGACCGCCGCTTCGTGCGCGCGGTCGGCGGCGACGTGCGGGTCCTTGCAGAACTCGATGAGGGGGGAGAGGGCCTGCTCCCACGTGAAGTCGGAGCGGACGCGGGTCACCGCGTCGCGGGCGGCCTGCGCGGCCTCGGGGTCGTACAGCATCGACTCGAGGGCGGCGGCGAGTCCGTCGACGTCGCGCTCCTCGACCGCGACGCCCATGCCCTCGGCGGCCACCAGGTCACCGAAGCTGTCGCCGTCGGTGGTGACGATCGGCAGGTTCGCCCACATGTAGTCGAGGATGCGGGTACGGAACGAGAACGTCGTCTCGATGTGCGCGAAGTGCGTGCTGACGCCGGCGTCGGCTTCGAGCAGGTAGTTCTGGCGGTCGTCGAGGGCGACCCACTGCTCGTTGAAGAACACGTGCTTGCCGGTGAGCCCGAGCTGGTCGCTGAGGCGACGGGTCTCGGACACGATCGCCATCTCCGGCACGTCCGGGTTCGGGTGTGCGACGCCGAGGAAGAACAGTCGGATGTCGTCGTGCGTCTCGGCGACCTTGGCGATCGCGCGGACCAGCGACGGGGTGTCGAACCAGTTGTAGATGCCACCGCCCCAGATGACGACCTTGTCGTCCTCACCGATGCCGGGGGTCACCCCGCGGATCGCCTTGCGCTCGTGCACCGGCGGGGTGGAGTCCATGCCGAACGGTGCGATGGCGATGAGCTTCTTCAGGTTGTCGTCGGCCAGGTAGTTGTCCGGGTTGATGCGACCGACCGCGGCGAGCTGTCCGAGCCAGAACAGCCGCTGCCGCTCGGAGGCGCACAGGAAGAAGTCGCCGCGTTCGAGCTGCCGGTTGATCACCTCGGTGGTCGAGGTCACCTGGTTCCGCCAGCCGACGTCACCGTTGTCGCGGGCCTGCTCGAGCTGCTCGAGGTGCATCGGGTCGTAGAGGTCGACGACCATGATCTTGTTCGAGTTCTGCAGGGTCTGGAAGTGGTGCAGCGCGTAGCCCTGGAAGAAGATGACGTCGGCCCACTCCTCGTGCTCCCGCATGGCGCGCTCGTGCTGGAGCGGGACGCGGGACACCTCGAAGCGGTCGGTCTTGCGGTTCGCGACGTTCCAGGTCACGAGTCGGACGTCGTTGTGTTCGCTGAGGGCCTCGGCGATCTTCCACGCCCGCATGCCCGGGCCGGCCATCTTCTCGCCGAGGGCGTCGCCCGTGATCACCAGCACGCGGGTGCGGTGCATCGGCTGCTCGACGTCGAAGGCCTCGATGATGGCCTGGTAGCCCTCGAGGAAGTAGCCGTCCTCGAACAGCGGCTTGAAGGCGTCACCGAACAGGCGGAAGACCTCTTTGTCGGTCTTGACACGCTGGCCCTGGATGCGGCGGCGCTCCTCCGACAGGCGGGGGAGGTCCGACACGAACTGGTCGAGCGCGTACAGCCCGGCCACCGCCTCCTTCGACATCGGCGTCGTCGGGTCGAACTCGTCCGGGGCACCGGTGAAGCGGCGGATGTCGAACTCCTCCGAGTCGCGACCGCTCTTCGCCACCGCGCGGCGGGCGAGCAGCGCGAGGGCTGCGGGTAGGAAGACGCCGAGGTTCTCGTCGGAGAGGTTCTTGTACAGCAGGTGCAGGGCGTTCCGCTCGAGCAGGTACATCTCGCGGTGGTCGCCGAACGACTTCATCGAGCCGTGGTGCTTGTGGTAGACCACCGAGCGCGGCGCGAACCGGACCCGGTAGCCGAGCAGGTTGAGGCGCCATCCCAGGTCGACGTCGTCGTAGAACATGAACAGGCCCTCGTCGAACCCGCCGACCTCGAGGAAGACGTCGCGGCGGACGAAGAGCGCCGACCCGGTGCCGAACAGCAGGTCCTGCGGCTCGTCGAACCGGCCGTCGTCGAGCTCGGCGATGTGGTTCTTGTAGCCCATGCCGAACCAGCTGAGGCCGGACTCGACGAAGTCGATGGTCTTGCCCTCCCAGTCGAGGACCTTGCTGGCGACGGCGGCGACACGGGGGCTCGGGGCGAACCCGGCGATGCCCTCCTTGACCCAGTTGACGTCGGGCTTCGCGTCGTTGTTGAGGAAGGCGACGACGTCACCGCTCGCCTCGCGGGCACCGAGGTTGCTGCCGCCCGTGAAGCCGAGGTTCTCGGCGGACACGATGATCTTCACGTTCTGCTGCGCACCGAGCGCGGCCCGGAGCCGCTGTTCGCTGTCGTCGCCGGACCCGTTCTCGACGACGACGATCTCGAGGCGGTCGGCCGGCCAGTCGACCTCGCTCAGGCGGGCGATGCACTCGAGAGTGTCGTCCGTCCCCCGGAAGTTGATGACGACGACGGACACGCGGGGCGCGGAGGTGGACACGGAACGACTCCATACGTCGGCTGGCGAGGGTGCCTGCGGAAGGCGGGTACGACTATACCGACGCGGTCTCGGGACACCTGTGACCTGGGAGACTGACGCGGTGGACGTCTCCGTGGTCATCATCGACTGGCACCAGCCCGAGCTCACCCGCCGCGCGATCGCCTCCGTGCTGTCCCAGCGGGTCGACGCCTCGGTCGAGGTGGTGCTCGTCGTCAACGAGGCGGACGATGCCACGGTGGCCGCCTACCGCGCCGACCACCCAGCGGTCGTCGTCGTCCCCGACCCGACCAACGCCGGGTTCGCCGGGGGTGTGGTCCGGGGGATCGCGGCGTCCTCGGGTGACGTCGTCGTGTTGCTGAACAACGACGCGGTCGCCGACCACGGGTTCCTCGACCGTGGCCTGGCGGTCCTCGCCGCGGGTGGACCGCGGGTCGCGGCCGTCGCCGCGACGGTCGTGCTCGAGGGCCGGTTCGCCCCCGTCGCGTCCGGTGACCGGCGGTCTGCCGACGACTTGGTCGCGCCGGACGGCCGACGCTGGCGGCGTGCAGAAGTGGGGCAGACCCTCGTCAACGGCACCGGTGTGGTGCTCGACCGGTCCGGCAACGGACGTGACCGCGACTGGCTCCGGCCGCTGGACGACGGGCCGGAGTCCGCGCCGCTCTTCGGCTTCTCCGGCGGCGCGGCGTTCCTCCGTCGCGGCCCGCTCGAGGAGGTCGGCGGGTTCGACCCGACCCTCTTCATGTACTACGAGGACCTCGACGTCGCGTGGCGCCTCCGGCTCGCCGGGTACGAGGTCCGGCACGCCCCCGACGCGGTCGTCGTGCACCGCCACGCCGCCAGCTCGGGGAGCGACTCTCCACTCGTCCGGTCGCAGAGCATGCGGAACCGTCTGGCCGTGGTCCTGCGGAACGCCTCGGCCGGCTTCGCCCTGCGGGTCGTCCTCCGGACGGTGGGGCGCCTGGTCCGCGACCTGCTCCGTCCGGGCTCGGCACAGCTCACGCCGGCCGCGTGGTGGCGCCTCTGCCGGGAGGCCCCTGCCGTCCTCCGCCACGCTCGTCACGCCCGGCGTCGTGACGGTGTCGGCGCGGCGGTCCGGCGTCGGGTCGAGGCGGCGCTCGAGCCGATCGGCTGACGCACCCGGCTGAAGTGACGCTCAGGCGTCCCTGGGAGGGCGGGACCGCGGTGCACGGCGGGCGGGGCGGTGGCGCGCCGGGCCTCCCGTTCGGGGGGACGGACTGGGGGCTGTGTGATCACTGTGATCCAGGTAGCCTGATGTGACCCGTGTGCACCGGTCGTTCGTCAGGGGTCGACCGATTGCGCAGAGCGCATCGCGCACGCCACAGAACCCCGTCGACGCCAACGGAAGGCCCAACGACGTGAAGAAGGTCGTCGCCATCATCGCGAGTGTGCTCGCGGTCGCGAGTGTGCTGGTCGGTTTCCAGCTGTCCGGTCCCAACGCCTCGCAGGAGCCCGCGTCCGCGGTGACGGGCTCGTCGTTCTCGGCGGGCAACATCATCTCGGACGCCAACTTCTACGACGGCGGAGCGATGACCGCCGCGCAGATCCAGTCGTTCCTCAACACGCAGGTCGGCACCTGCGCGTCGAGTTCGTGCCTCAACGTGGGCAAGTTCAGCATGAACTCCCGCGGCAGCGACCCGATGTGCCGCGCCGTGACCGGTGGGTCGAACCTGACGGCCGCGGTGATGATCTCCCGCGTGGCGGCGGCCTGCTCCATCAGCCCGAAGGTCATCCTCGTGACGCTCCAGAAGGAGCAGACGCTGGTCAGCGGCGCCACCGCGCGGAACCCCTCCGCCGCTCGGCTCGAACGCGCCATGGGCTACGCCTGCCCCGACAACGTCGGTGGCCACTGCGATCCCGCGTACGCCGGCGTCGGCAACCAGGTCTACTGGTCCGCCTGGCAGTGGAAGCGCTACGGCAACCCCGCGGGCACGAGCAACTACTTCACCTGGTTCAACCCGGGCGGCGTGCGGCAGATCCAGTACAACGTCCCGACCTCCTGCGGCACCAAGTCGGTCTCAGTCCAGAACAAGGCGACCGCCGCGCTGTACTACTACACGCCGTACACGCCGAACACGGCGGCACTGAACAACCTCTACGGCACCGGTGACTCGTGCTCGGCCTACGGCAACCGCAACTTCTGGCGGATGTACACGGACTGGTTCGGTTCCCCGACCGCGTCCGCGAAGCCGATCGGCCGACTCGACTCGGTCCAGGACGCCGGTGACGCCGTCGCCGTGCGCGGCTGGGCCATCGACCCGACGACGACCGCCGCCACCCGCGTGCACGTCTTCGTCGACTCCTCCGGAGCGGGCTACACCGCCAACGCCAGCCGACCCGACGTGGGCAAGGCCTACCCGGGGTCCGGCAACTCCCACGGGTACGACCTGACGATCGCGGCCACCCCGGGCAAGCATCAGGTCTGCGCCTCCGCGATCAGCGTCGACGGGACGAAGAACCAGAGCCTCGGCTGCAAGTCGGTCACCGTGACCAAGGCCTCGCCGGACGGTCGGGTCGACTCCGTCACGACCGTCGTCGGCGGCGTCGCGGTCCGCGGGTGGACCTACGACCCGAACCAGCCGAAGACCGCGCTCACCGTCAAGGTCTCGGTCGGCGGCAAGGTGACGACGATCCCGGCGAACCGCACGCGTGCCGACGTCGGCAAGGCCTACCCGGCGGCCGGATCGGTGCACGGGTACGAGGCGACGGTCCCCGCCGTCAGCGGCAACGCGAAGGTCTGCGTCACCGCGGTGAACGTCGGCGCCGGGCACGACGCCCAGCTCGGCACCTGCACCACGGTCCGGGCCGTCGCCTCGGCGCCGGACGGCCGTGTGGACCAGGTCGCCCCCGTGTCCGGAGGCGTCTCGGTCCGAGGATGGGCGATCGACGGCGACACCGCGAAGCCGATCAACGTCGACGTGTACGTCGACGGCGTCGGCAAGCGCTTCCCCGCGGACGTCGCGCGCTCGGACATCGGCGCGGCCTACCCGGCGTTCGGCGCAGCCCACGGCTACCAGGCGACCGTGGCGGCGAAGCCGGGACCGCACCAGGTCTGCGTCTACGCGATCAACACCGGAGCCGGCTCCGCCAACACGACGCTCGGCTGCCGGACCGTGCAGGTCGCCAGCCCGCCGGTCGGGCGTCTCGACTCCGTCACCCCCGGCGCGGGCGCCGTGACGGTGAACGGCTGGGCGTACGACCCCGACACCGGTGCCGCTCCGATCGCGCTCCGGGTCACCGTCGGCAAGGCCACCACCGCTGCGAAGACGGGCGCCGCGCGTCCTGACGTCCAGAAGGTGTACCCGGCAGCCGGTGCGAAGGCGGGGTACGTCGCGAAGGTCGCAGCGCCGACGGGCGTCTCACAGGTCTGCGTCACCGCGGTCGACCCCGGCGGTGCGTCCGACACGGCACTCGGGTGCAAGTCGGTGACGGTGCAGTAGCTGCGGATCTCCTACAGTGGCGGGGATGCCTACCGAACCTGGGACCGCTGTGCGGTCGTCCCGACGTGAACGACTGTCCATCACCGCGATCGTCCTGGCGTTCGTCGCGGTCCTGGTGCTCTGGGCGTCCCTCCAGCCGCTGTTCGGGTCGCCGGACGAGATCGCGCACTGGGACGCCGCCGTGCAGCTCGCGATGGGTCAGGGGTGGCCCGACCCGACGCACCTGAAGCTGCTCTCCGCCACCCGCGCCGGCCAGGCCGAGGGGCTCGGCTTCCTGCAGGTCGACCGGCCGACGCTCGAGGCGCTCCTGGCCTCGGCGCCGGGCAACGGCGCGACGAACCAGATGACCCAGCACCCGCCGACCTGGTACGCCATGGCCGCCGGTGTGCTGCACCTCATCGGGTACATGCACCTCCGCTGGGACCTCGACCTCTACGCGATGCGGCTCATGAACGTCGCCGTCCTCGGCACCCTGCCGCTGGTCGTCTGGGCCGCCGTCCGGCGCGTGACCCGCTCGCCCCGCACGGCACTCGTCGCCGCGGCGTCGCTGTTCCTCATCCCGCAGGTCGGGTTCATCGGGACGTCAGCCACGAACGACACCCCGGTGATCATCCTCGGCGCGGTGGTCGTCTGGTTGGTCTGCCGGATCGTGACGGGGGACCGCGGCTGGGTCACCCTCGTGGCGCTCGCGGTCGCGGCCTCCGCAGCCGTGTCGTTCAAGGCGACGGCGCTGCCCCTCGTGCCGTTCGCCGTGGTGGCGGTCGTGATCGCCGGGCAGGGGCGCAGCCGGTGGCTCCGCGGAGCCGTCGTGCTCGTCGTGCCGGTGCTGGCCACCTCGTGGTGGTGGGTGCGCAACGTGTTGGTCTTCCACACCCTGCAGCCCGCCGGCCTGCCGCAGTCCATCCGCACCGAGCAGTTCGCTCCGGGGGAGGGCCCCGACGTCGGTGGTTTCGTGAACACCGAGTGGAACCGGGTGACGAACTCGTTCTGGGGGCAGTACGGCCTGTTGCAGTACCCCTCCAGCCCGATCGTCATCGCCGCCCTCAGCGTCGTCGCCATCGGGGTCGTGCTGGTCTGGGGCTTCCGGAGCGGCGCTCGCCGGACGGCCTGGCTGCTCGCCCTCCTGCCCCTCTTCACGCTCGCCGCCGGGCTGCAGAACAACTGGTCGACCTACCTCCGGACGACGACGATCGGCGGCATCCAGGGCCGTTACTACTTCGTCCTCGTCGGCGTCCTCACGGTGCTCAGCGCGATCGCCTGGCGCCGTTTCGTCCGGGACGAGGACGACCGCCGCCGACTCGGTCGGACCGTCGTCGTGGTGGCGGCGCTCATGACGGTCTACGGCTGGTCGGTCGCCTACCGTGGCTACTACGAGGGCTTCCACCTCAAGGTGACGACGCTCGGGCTCCGGCTGCTGGCCGGACAGACCCCGCTCGGCCCCGTCGGGTTCGGGCTGGTCGCGGTGGTCGCACTCTTCCTGCTGGCCGTGGCCGTGGCCGTGACGCTCGCGGCACTCCGGTCGCCGGAGGCACGCACCACGCTCGACGGATCTGACGTCCGGGGGCACGGGGACGGGCACGGGATCCGCGGCCGCTCTCGGACCGTCGAGGACGCCGAGCCGACGGACGCGACCTCCGGGACGGGGCCGGCCACGGCCTCCCGGCCGGTCACCGGCGACGGCACCGCGCAGGGGTGGACGACCGCTCTGTGGTCCTGAGCCGCGCCGACACGCGGTACCCTGCGGATTCGCTCACCCGGGTACCCGTCCGGCATCATGTCCGGATGAACCCCGTCGCCGCTGGCCCGTTCGGCGAGCCCGTGACGGTGACCACACCGACGGCCGCCCGAGGCGCGTGCTCCCACGATCGTCGCACGGACCATGCCGGGGCTACGCTGCCGGTCCTGGTCGGTGCGATCGCGGCCGGGGTGGCCTGGGTCCGGCTGTCGGCCGCCGTGTGGGACGTGCTCCAGGACGAGGACGCGGCGCTGTTGACCTGACCCCAGACTGCTCGACCATCCGGAGCGACGCCTTCCCGGCAGGGGACGCCGACGCGCCCGTGCCCGTACGACACCGCAGAGAGAACCATGGCTGACCTCCAGATCCCACGCACCCTCGTCATCGTCCCCACCTACAACGAGGCCGAGAACGTCGCCGACATCCTCGACCGGGTGCTCGGTGTCGTCCCCGAGGCGCACGTGCTCGTCGTGGACGACGGCAGCCCGGACGGCACCGGTGACCTCGTGGCGGGCCGCGCGGCCGACGACGACCGGGTGTACCTGCTCCGACGGTCGGGCAAGCTCGGCCTCGGGACGGCCTACGTCGCCGGGTTCCGGTGGGGACTCGAGCGCGGGTACGAGCTGCTGGTCGAGATGGACGCCGACGGGTCCCACCCCGCGGACCGCCTGCCCGCGCTCATCGCGGCGGTCGCCGACGCGGACCCGGCCGACGACGTCATGCTGGCCATCGGGTCCCGCTGGACGACCGGCGGGTCGGTGGTCGACTGGCCGAAGCACCGCGAGCTGCTGAGCCGCGGCGGGAACGCCTACGCCCGGATCATGCTCCGGCTCGACGTGCACGACATCACCGCCGGCTTCCGTGTGTACCGCGCGGACGTGATCGCCCGGATGGCACTCGAGGAGATCGACTCGAAGGGCTACTGCTTCCAGGTCGACATGACGCTGCGCGTGCACGACCTCGGCGGCTCGATCGTCGAGGTCCCGATCCGGTTCCGCGACCGCGTCCACGGGGTGTCGAAGATGAGCCAGGCCATCGTCGTCGAGGCGATGCTCCGCACCACCCAGTGGGGCCTCCAGCGCCGGTTCCGCCCGCGGGTGCGACGCGCCTGACGAAGACCTGCCGCGCTGCTCGACCGCCCCGCGCGCTCCCGGCCGCCCGCGATCCGGCCGCCCGCGGTCCTGCAGTCGCCGGTCCGCCCGTCTGCGGCTCAGGCGTGCAGGAGCCGACGACGCCAGGACCGACGGCGTGCCGAGACGACGAGCACGGTCACGAACACCATCAGACCGGCGCCGTGCAGGAGCGTGCTCTCGGCCACGCTCGTGACGCCGAGCAGCACGAGCACGGCGGCCGGCCAGACGTAGGCCACGCCGGGGTAGGTCGTCGCGGTGACCCAGGAGCGGGCGAACGCGAGCAGCGCCGCGGCCACCAGCAGCAGCATGCCGGCCAGCCCGACCTGCAGCCAGGCGTCGACGACGACGTCGAGACCCGAGGTGAAGCGGACGCCGGACGGGTCGACGAAGGTGACGTACGGCACGACGGGTTCGCTCGGCCACGACCCGACCCACCCCCAGCCCTGCACCGGGTGCTGCTCGATGAAGTCACGGATCTGCGACCAGAGCGCCAGCCGCGTCGACGTGCCGCCGGCGGCCCCGATCTCGGGCAGGACCCGGTTCCGCGCGACCACCAGGACGGTGCCGATCGCGAGCACGAACACCCCGAGGACCGTGTTGACGACCGGGCGGGACGCCGGCCTCGCATGCCGGAGCGACCACATCGCCAGCGCGGCGACCGTGAGCGCGATCATCGCGAGCCCGGTGATCGGTGACTGCACGAGCATGAGCGTGATGACCGCGAGGGCGGTGGAGCCGATGGCGCGCCAATGCGGGACGGACCGTGTGAGGTACTCGACCACGAAGGTGACGAGCGCCGTGGCGGCGATGAAGCCCATCACGTTGCGCGTCCCGCCGATGCCCTGGATCGGGCCGCCGTACGCGATGTCGCCGTGGATCCCGAACGCGGGGAACGGGACGTCGAGGACCAGGCCGGAGAGGACCTCCAGCGCGAGCGCGACGACGAGCAGGATCCGGAAGGCATCACCGCACGCCCGGATGACCTGCACGAGATCGCGGCCGAGCGCCAGGTAGAGCCCGAGCCCGACGAAGCCGAGCGTCTCGGCGAAGCCACGGAGCGCGACCCAGGAGTACTCGCTCCAGAGCACGCTGAGCCCGCAGTACCCGACGAACGCGAGCAGTGACAGCGGCAGGACGCCGTGCCACTCGATCCGGTAGCGCTGCCCGAGCAGGCTGAGGCCGGCCAGGACGACGAGCGTGACGAGCACGGCCCAGGTGCCGGCGGTCCCCACGAGCACCCGCACGGTCGGCTCGCCGAAGGCGAAGAGGACGATCGCGGTCGCGAGCGCCTGGCTGAACCGTCCGCCGGCCGAGAACCCGATCCAGGCGGACAGGTACCGGCGCGCGAGCACGACTCGCGTCGTCCGGGCATCCGTCATCCGTCCATGATGGCGCACCCCGCTGGGGGCGTCCGACGCCATCCCGGAGCGTCGATATCGCGGATCGTCGGTCTCCGCACTACCGTCGAGGCCGATGGGACACGCGGCGCGGGGCGGGAGGTCGGCACTCGCCGCGGTGTCCGCCGTGGTGCTCGTGGGCGTGCTCGCCGCCGCGAGCGCGTGGTTCCGCCTCGGTCCGGTCGCCCGCGGCACCGTGTGGGCCGAGGACGGCGGACTGTTCCTCCGCGAGCACCTGGCACTCGGGCCGGTGGCGAGCCTGCTCCACCCCTACGCGGGCTACCTGCACCTCGTGCCGCGGCTGGTCGTGGACCTCGCGCTGCTGTTCCCGGTCGCCGACTACGCCCTCGTCGTCTCGGCGACGTCCTGCCTGCTGGCAGGTGCGGTGTGCGCGGCGGTGTTCGTCCTGGCGCGGGACGTCGTGCCGTCGTGGCCGCTCCGGCTCGTGCTCGCCGTGGTCCCGGTGGCCCTGCCGACGGCACCGTGGGAGGTCTCCGGCAACGCGGCGAACCTGCACACCTTCGCGCTGTTCCTCGCGCCGTGGGCACTGGCCCACCGGAGCCGGACCTGGTGGGGTGCCGGAGCCCTCGGCGTCGTCACGGTCCTGGTGCTCGCGACCGAGGCGCAGGCCGTCCTGTTCCTCCCGCTGCTCGTGCTCGCCTGGCTGCCGGCACCCCGCGGCGGCGGCCGCCTCCTGGCGCTGCCCGTGACCGTCGCGGCCGTCGCTGCCGCGACCGCGCAGGTCGTGACGGCCCTCACGACACCGCGCGCCTCCACCCCCGGGCACCCGACCGTGCCCGACGTCGTCGCCGGGTGGCTGTTGCAGACGATCGGCGGCCTCTGGGACGCCGACCTGGGAGCCGTGGCGGGGAAGGTCGTCGACCACGGCTGGTGGGTGCTCGCCGTGCCGTCCGCGCTGGTCCTCGTGGTCGTCCTGCTCGGCAGCGCGGTCGCGCTGCGCACCGGCCGTGGTCGCGCCGCGGTCCTCGCCCTCGCGCTCGCCGTCGCTGCCGCCGTGGTCTGGACGGCGGCCCTCCTCGCGAACCGGTCCGCCGACGGCCGGTGGTCGCAGGTCGCCCCGGCGGCACTCCTCACCGCGACGCCCTCCCGGTACGCGGCCGCGGCCGGGATGCTCCTCACGGCCGCGGTCGTGGTCGCCGCCGCGGTCCTCGTCGACCGGGTGGTCACGCCCGGCGGGAGCGGTCGTCGGGTGGCGGTGCGGGCCTCCCGGCCAGGAGGCGCGGCCCACCTCGTCGGGGCGGCCGTCGGCTGGTGCGTGGTCGCGGTCCTGGTGACGACGTGGGTGGTGAACGCCCCCGGGAGCGCCCAGCGGAGCACCGGCCCGGAGTGGCAGCCGCAGTTCCGGGACGCGGTCGCGACCTGCCGGGCGGACCCGACGGCCGTCCTCGACATCCGCACCCAGCCGTGGGGCGCCGCGGTCCCGTGCACGCTCGTCCTCCGCGACGGCTGACGTCCGGAGGCCTCACCTCGTCAGGGGTTCGCCGCCCACCGGAACGCGCGCTTCGCGATCGGGGTCCGTGGACCGTCGCCGACCGACGGTGGTTCCTCGGTGACCAGGACGATCCGCGACTTGATCGCGAGCAGTGCGAAGAGCACCCAGTTCCCCTGGTAGAGCAGCCGCGACTCGGCGATCGCCTGCACCAGGAGTGCCACGACGACGAGCAGCGGGAACAGCCCGACCGCGTCGAAGGGGCGTGGGGCGAGGTCGGGGCCGAATCCCACGCGGGTGGCACCCGCCCAGGAGCGGCTGAGCGTCGTCACGACGTAGACCGCGAAGAGGACGAGGCCGACGATGCCGGTCTGCATCCAGACGTCGAGCGCGGCGTCGTGCGCCTGCAGGTAGGTCACGCCGTTGCGGGGTGCGAGCTGTGCCAGCAGCGGGATGTCCGGCCACCAGTAGCCGATCCAGCCGAAGCCGAGCACCGGGTGCTGCTCGATGAGCCCCCAGACGGCCGTCCAGATCGTCCCGCGACCCGTCAGGTCCGAGGACCGGCCCAGCACGGCGACCAGCGTGTCCTTCGCGAGGACGGTGCCGACCACCACGACCACCAGGCCGAGCGCGATCGCCCCGTACCGGGGCGCGCGGCGTTCGGTCGGGACCCGGCGCATCCACAGCGCGAGGGCCAGGACCACCAGCACGACCAGGGCGGCCACGAGCACCGTGCTCGAACGGGTCAGAGCGGTCACCAGCACGGCGACGACGAGCCAGCCGATCGCCCGCATCCGGCGCATCCGGCCCTCGGCGAGCTGGACGGCGACGACGATCGCGGCGAGCAGGGCCACCATCGCCAGGAGGTTCGCGTTCCCCGGCAGCCCCTGGATCCGTCCGCCGGTGAAGAGCTCGGCGCGCGAGAAGTAGAACGCGTCCGGGACGTCCCGGTCGCCGTAGTCGGTCCAGATCGGAGCGATCGGGTGCCGGACGACGACGGCGACGACGGCCTCGAAGAGCAGGGACAGCCCGAGGACCCACCGGAACGCCAGGCTCATCGCGTCGAGGATCCGACGCCAGGTCAGGGTCGAGGCGATCGCGAAGGCGACCAGGGCGCACAGCACCTGGGCCACGGTGCTCGCCAGCGTCGCCGGCCGCCAGTGCGACCAGAGCACCGAGACCAGGCACCAGGCGAGGAAGAGCCAGAGCGCCCGGGGCGTGCGGGACAGCGGTGGGCGGGCACGGACCACGACGCTGACGCCCCAGGCGCCCTCGAGCGCCCAGACCGCCGCGGCACCCCACCACGTGATCGTGTTCGGGACGGCGTCGCCGGCGGACAGCGTCAGCAGGACCGTGGCGGCGAGGGCGAAGGCCTCTCGTTCGGGCACGGAGCCGCGCGCCAGTGGCCAGGTGTTCGTCACGGAGGACAGGTTAGTGCCGCTCACCGCCCGAGCGTCCGGAGTGCGTCGGCGAGCGCGCTGCCGAGGGACGGGGCCAGGGTCCGCGCGAACGTGGCGGTGAGGTGCGTCGGGTCACGGTGCACGACGACGCCGCCCACCACGGCCGGGCAGGTCGTGGCGGTGCAGTACCGGTCGGTCAGGTCCACGAGCGCGGCACGGTGGCCGAGCCGTGCCACGGCTTCGGCGGAGCCGTCGAACGCGGCGAGCGCGGCGGCCCGGGGTGAGTCGCAGACGTCGGTCGTGGGGCCGGTCATCCGACCGAGGCAGTCCAGGGTGTCGTTGCCCGCGACCGGGTTGTCGCGGATCGCGATCACCGGCACCCCGGCGTCCGTGGCGTTCCGCCATGCACCGACCAGGCCGTCGACCACGGTGGCGTCGTTCGTCGAGCCGGCCGGCACGATCACGGGGCTCTTCGTCGCCGCGTGCGTGACGACGAGGGCGTCGAGGTCCGGGTGGTCCCGCACCCAGGCGAGCGCCGCCTGCTTCCACCCGTTGCAGCTGGCCGTGTAGGCGTCGGACGGTGCCTGCTGCTCGGCAGTCGTCAGGTAGCAGCCGATGTGCCCGGCGACGTCGATCCGCCAGTTCCGTTCGCGCGCGATCGCCGCGTAGGCACTGATCAGCGCGTTGTTGTGCGAGTCGCCGATCGCCGCGATGTGCTTCGTGTAGCCGGTCGCCGGTCCGAGGCGGCAGACGGCGAGGTCGGGCGTGGTGTTCGACCAGCACGCGGGTCGGTTGGCGTCGTCGGTGCCCGCGGCGGCCGGCGCCGGGACGCGGACGTCCGCCAGTCGCGGGTCGGTGCACGGGTCCGCGGTGCCGACACCGGCGGCGGCGCCGAAGCAGGGGACGTCGCCGGTCTCGAGCGACCGCTGGTAGGCCGCCGCCTGCGTCTGCTGCACCTCGAGCGCGCCGAGTGTGGAGGCCCCGAGGGCGACCACGAGGAGGGTGCTGGCGATGCCCCAGAGTGCCACGCGCCGTGGCCGCAGTGCCGTCACGCGGGCCGAGAACCGCAGGGGTTCCTCGACGAAGCGTGTCGTGAGCGCCGCGAGGGCGATGCTGCCGACGAGGATCGCGACCTTGCTCCGGGTGCCGAGCGGGTGCCCGGTGACGATCGGCAGCAGGACGACGGCCGGCCAGTGCCAGAGGTACACGGCGTACGAGATCCGGCCGAGTGCCGCGACCGGCGCCCACCGACCGAGCACGGTCAGGCCCGACGACCCGCCGAGGAGGACCACGAGGCCCGCGCCGACCACGGGCAGCAGGGCGGCGGTGCCGGGGTAGGGCGTCGTCGGGGAGATCGTCCACAGGGCCGTGACGAGCATGACGACGCCCAGCCAGGCACCGCCGCCGCGCAGCCGGTCGGCTCCGTTCCCCCGTGGCGTCGCCGCGCGGGGGACCGTGCGCAGCGTGGCCGCCAGCCCACCGAGGGCGAACTCCCACGCCCGGGTGGCGGTGGAGAAGTACGCGATGCCCGGCGCGGTGCGGGTCTCGACCACGCACCAGACGAGCGAGAGCACCACGACGGTGCCGAGCAGCAGTCGGGCGGTGTGGACCGGGGACGCGGAGCGTGACCCGCTGCGCGCGTGGCGGCGGACCGCGGCCAGCACCACCAGCAGCACCGGCAACGCGATGTAGAACTGCTCCTCCACGGACAGCGACCAGAAGTGCTGGAACGGCGACGGGTCGTTGTCCGAGGCCAGGTAGTCCACCGCGTCCGAGGCGAGTTGCCAGTTCTGCAGGTACACCGTCGACGCGATGAGCTCACGCCCGTACTGTCCCCACAGGGTGCTCGGCACGAGGACGAGCACGGCCGTGCCGGTGGCGAGCAACGTCAGCGCGGCGCCGGGCAGCAGGCGCTTCGCCCGGCGGGCCCAGAACGCCGCCAGCGCGATCCGTCCCGAGCGGACCTGCTCCCGCAGCAGGTGTCCGGTGATGAGGTACCCGGAGACGACGAAGAAGACGTCGACCCCGACGAACCCGCCCGGCACTCGGTTCGGCCACAAGTGGTAGACGACGACGGCGAGGACCGCGAACGCCCGCAGCCCCTGGATGTCCCAGCGGGTCCGGTCGGCGTGGTCGGAGGCGGGGCGGATCGGCTCGGACATCGCGGAGAGTCTATGTATCGCGGATCGTGCACGTGGTGTGCCGCTCCCGTCCACCGCCGCCGGATACGCTCGACCCATGTTCCTCGGCATCACGAACACCCCGCGCGACTACGCCTGGGGGTCCGTCTCCGCGATCCCCGAACTCCTCGGACGGACCGTCACCGGCGTCCCGCAGGCCGAACTCTGGCTCGGCGCCCACCCCGGCAGCCCGAGCGTCGTGGTCAACCCCGCGATGGTCGGCGGCGCGGACACGGTGCTCGACTGGATCGCCGCCGAGCCGCAGACGGCCCTCGGCGACGACCGCACCGGACTGCCCTTCCTGCTCAAGGTCCTCGCCGCCGCCGCACCGCTCTCGCTGCAGGCGCACCCCACGCCCGAGCAGGCGCGCGAGGGTTTCGACCGCGAGGAAGCGGCCGGCGTCCCGATCGACGACCCCGCCCGCAACTACAAGGACCCGTTCCCGAAGCCCGAACTCGTCGTCGCGCTGAGTGACCGGTTCGAGGCACTCAGCGGGTTCCGTCCGGTCGCCGAGGCGCTCGCCGACGTCGAGACGCTCGACGCCGGGTCCGGCCGACTCGGACCGCTCGTGGTGCACCTGCAGCAGGGACTCGAGGACACCGTGCGTTGGCTCGAGGAGACCGACGACTCCGCCCGTGCCGTGATCGGCGCGGTCGGGCACCTGGCCGAGGAGGCCGTGGCCGCTGCCGTCGCCGCCGGGACCGCCGTCTCGCCGAACACCGCGACCGCCGCCGACCTGGCCCGGACGTACCCGGAGGACCCGGGCGTCGTCGTCTCGCTCCTCATGCACCGCGTGACGCTGACCCGAGGCGAGGCCATGTACCTGCCGGCCGGGAACATCCACGCGTACCTCGACGGCCTGGGCATCGAGCTGATGGCCCCGTCGGACAACGTCCTGCGCGGCGGCCTCACGCCGAAGCACGTCGACGTCCCGGAGCTGCTCCGGGTGCTCGACTTCACGGCGTACCCGGCGCCGCTGCTCGAGCCGGAGCACCTCAGCCCGGCCGTCGACCGCTTCGCGCCCGAGGGTGTCGGTTTCGCACTGGTGCGCGTCACGAGCGACGGGCGGCCGGTCGGGCTCAGCACGGGTGGTACCGCCCCACTGTCGGGTCCGTCCATCGCGATCTGCACCGAGGGCGTCGTCACGCTGGTCGGGACCAACTCGGCGATGCTGCTCCGTCAGGGGGAGTCCTGCTACATCACGCCGGACGAGGGCGACGTGTCGGTCGAGGCCGACGCCGGCAGCGGCCGCACCGCGACGGTCTTCATCGCCACCGGCGCGTAGCGCGTAGCGCGGCGCCGGGACGGGGAGGCGGCGGGGCAGCCGGTCCGCCGTCCCACCGGCCCGTTCCGCTAGCGTGGCGACATGAGTTGGTTGGTCACCGGCGGTGCCGGGTACATCGGGTCCCACGTCGTCCGCGCGCTGGTCGCTGCGGGCATCGACACGGTCGCGTTGGACGACCTCTCGAGCGGCTTCCGCGCCTTCGTGCCGGAGAGCGTCCCGTTCGTCGAGGGCACGATCCTGGACGGCGGACTGCTCGCCCGCACGCTGCGCGAGCACGACGTGACGGGTGTGGTCCACGTCGCGGGCTTCAAGTACGCGGGGGTCTCGGTCGAGCGGCCGCTGCACACCTACGAGCAGAACGTCACCGGCATGGCGACCCTGCTCCGGGCGATGGCGGACGCCGGTGTCGACAAGGTCGTGTTCTCCTCGAGTGCCGCGGTCTACGGCACGCCGGACGTCGACGTGGTCGTGGAGGAGACCCCGAAGGCGCCGGAGTCCCCGTACGGCGAGTCGAAGCTCATCGGCGAGTGGCTGCTCCGCGACATGGAGGTCGCCGCGGGCTTCACGACCACGTCGCTCCGATACTTCAACGTCGTCGGTTCGGGGGAGCCGGACCTCTACGACGCCAGCCCACACAACCTGTTCCCGCTCGTCTTCGACGCCCTGCTGGCCGGCCGGACGCCGCGGATCAACGGGGACGACTACGCCACGCCGGACGGCACCTGCGTCCGTGACTACGTGCACGTCGCCGACCTGGCCCACTCGCACGCGGTCGCTGCACGCAAGCTCGAGGCGGGCGAGCCGCTCGAGCGCGCCTACAACCTCGGCAGCGGTGACGGCGTGAGTGTCCGTCAGATCATGGACGCGATGGCTCGCGGGACCGGGATCCACTTCCGGCCCGAGATCGCGCCGCGTCGCGCCGGGGACCCAGCACGCATCGTCGCCACCGGCGAGGCGGCCGGTCGTGACCTCGAGTGGGCGATGCGACACACGCTCGACGACATGGTGACGAGCGCCTGGGAGGCCCGGCAGCGCGCCGCGTAGACAGCGCACGACCGCCACGCCCCGCCTCCACTTCGGGCGCGGGGCGTCGCTGTCCCCCGAAAGGCCCGCAGACACGCCGCGACACGCCCGAATGGGGGACATGCCACGGCGGAAGCCGGAGGGGCTTCTATGATCCGCGACTTGACTCCGGGTAATCACACCGATGTAATTACACCGACGACATCGTCGTCAGGTTCCCGAACCGAGACGTCAAGGGGTGATCAGGGTGAGCGCATCCGACTTCGAAGCCGGAGTGCCGGACGACTGGCACGTCGACCCCGTCGCGCTCGGTGTCCCGGGCGTCCGCCGGTCGACCGAGGCCGACGAGGAGAACCCGCTCGCGTGGCAGGTGGACTCGCTCTGCGCGCAGACCGACCCGGAGGCGTTCTTCCCGGAGAAGGGCGGCTCCACCCGCGAAGCGAAGAAGATCTGCACCTCGTGCGAGGTCCGGTCGCAGTGCCTCGAGTACGCGCTCGAGAACGACGAGCGGTTCGGCATCTGGGGCGGTCTCTCCGAGCGTGAGCGTCGCAAGCTCCGGAAGCGCGCCTGAGGCTCCCACAGGTTCACGCCGCGCCGTCGTGCGCGGCCGGCACCGTGCCTCCCGGCCCGTAGAGTCGCTCCCGTCATGCAGCCCAGTGCCTCCACGCCCCGCGTCACCGCGATCCTCGTCGCAGCCAACGGGTCGGACCATCTCGACCGCACCCTGAACGCCCTGGCGGCGCAGACCCGCCCGCCGGAGGGGCTCGTGGTGGTCGACGTCGGCTCGACCGACGGGTCGACCTCCGAGCTCTCCTTCGGCGGCAGCGCCCAGCTGTCCCGCATCGCGGCCGGGCGGCCCTTCGGTGAGGCGGTCCGGCACGGCGAGCAGGTCGCCCCCCGCGCCGAGGCCCAGGACGGCGTCGACGAGTGGCTCTGGCTGGTCGGCCACGACAACAGCCCCACGCCCGGCACCCTCGCCGCGCTCCTCGGTGCCGTCGAGATCGCCCCCTCGGTCGCGATCGCCGGCCCGAAACTCGTCAACGTCGACGACCCGGCCCGCATCGCCGCGTTCGGCGAGAGCATGACGCGGATGGGGCGCTCGATCACCCTCGTCCAGGACGAACTCGACCAGGGCCAGCACGACCGGCACACCGACGTGCTCGGTGTCTCCGCGGGTGGCATGCTCGTCCGCCGGTCCGTGTGGAACAGCCTCGGCGGCTTCGACCCCGCGCTGCCGGACGTCGACGCAGCCCTCGACTTCTCCGTGCGTGCCCGCCTCGCCGGCCACCGCGTCGCCGTCGTCCCGGACGCCCGGGCCACCAGCGCCGGTCCGATCGAGGAGTTCGGCCGCGCGAAGGTCTCCGAGCGGCGCCGTGTGCGGATGCACCGCCAGGCGCAGCTGCACCGCCGCCTGACCTACTCGTCCGCCGGTGTCCTCTGGATCCACTGGCTGACCCTCGTGCCGTTCGCCCTCGGACGGGCGATCGGACACCTCGTCGCGAAGCACCCGGCGGCGGTCGGCGGTGAGCTCGCCGCCGCGTTCGCGGTCGCCTTCGGCGGTGGGGTCGGTCGTGCCCGGCGGACCCTCGCGGCGAACCGGAAGCTCGGCTGGGGGGCGATCGAACCGCTCCGGATCAGCTGGCGACGGGTGCACGAACACCGCACGACCTCCCGCGACGTCGAACTCGCGCGCGTCGAGGACGCGCCCATCGCCCGAGCGTCCTTCCTGGCGGACGGCGGCATCTGGGTGGTCCTGGCCGCCGTCGTGCTCAGCGTCGTGACGCTCTTCCCGCTGCTCGGCTCGCCTGCGCTCACCGGCGGGGGACTGCTGCCGCTCAGCACGGACGTCGGCGACCTCTGGCGGAACGTCGGCTACGGCTGGCACTCCCTCGGCACCGGCTCCACCGGCCCGTCCGACCCCTTCGCCGCGGTGCTCGCCGTGCTCGGCTCGATCACGTTCTGGTCGCCGTCGACCTCGATCGTGCTCGTCATGCTCCTGTCCTTCCCGCTCGCCGCCCTCGGCGCGTGGGCCGCGGTGCGCAAGGTGACGACGCGGACCTGGGTGCCGGTCATCGGCGCCGTCCTCTACACGGTCGCACCGGCCCTCGTCGGCGCGGTGACCACCGGCCACCTCGGGGCGGTGATCGCCCACGTGCTGCTGCCCTGGCTGTTCCTGACGCTGGTCGAGGCGCACCGGTCGTGGGCGTCGGCCTCCGGGGCTGCGCTGCTCTTCGCGGTCGTCGCCGCGTCGGCACCGTCGCTCCTGCCGGTGCTCCTGATCGGCTGGCTCGTCGCCCTCGTGGTCGGCTGGCGGCACGCACACCGACGGGTATTCGTGCCGGTGCCGGCCGCCGTGCTCTTCGTCCCGCTCGTGCTCGCGCAGATCGCCCGGGGCAACCCGCTCGCCGTCTTCGCGGACCCGGGAGTCCCCTCCGCCACCCCCGCGCCGAGTGCGCTGCAGCTGGCGATCGGGCAACCGCTGCCGGACTGGAACGGTTGGCTGTCCGCCGTCGCGCCGCTCGGCCTCGGCGACGCCGTGCTGCCGGTCGCGATGGCCGTGCTGGCCCTGCCGGTCGCCGCGTGCGCCATCGGTGCCGTCCTCGGCCACCGCTGGTCCCTGGCGGGCACGGCGCTCGTTGCCGCCCTGCTCGGCTACGCGACCGCGTTCGGGGCGACGCACCTCGCCGTCACCGGCGTCGGCTCCACCACCACGATCGTCTGGCCGGGCAGCGCCCTGTCGGTGTTCGCGCTCGCGATCGTCGTCGCGGCGTGCATCGGCATCGACACCGTCCCCCGGGCGGCCCCGGTCGTCGGGCTCGTCGCCTCGGTCTTCGCGGCCGTCGCGGTGGCTCCCGCCTTCGCCGCCTTCTACCTCGACCGTGCGGCCATCCAGCCGACTTCGGGCCGGGTGCTCAGTGCGTACGTCAACGCCGAGGCGCAGGCGAACCCCGACGTCGGCACGCTCGTCGTCCAGCCGCAGACCGACGGGTCGCTCGCGGTCGCCCTCGAGCGCGGCCAGGGCTCGACGCTCGACGACCAGTGGACCCTCGACGCGACCGCCCTCTCGCTGAGCCGGTCCGGCAGCCGCCTGGCGACGCTCGCCGGCAACCTGGCGAGCCGCAGCGGCTACGACCCCGAGCCGGCGCTCCGTGACCTCGGCATCAGCTTCGTCCTGCTCGATGACGCTCCCGACGACGCCGAGGCCCGCGCGGTCCACGATCGGGCCGCCGGGGCGATCGGGCAGGACGCCCGCTTCACGAGCATCGGGGAGACCGCCAGCGGGTCGCTCTTCCACTACGAGGGCGACGTCGACCGGACGAGCACGGGCTCGGCCGCCGCGAAGGCGACCCACGTGCTCTACCTCGTGGTCATCGGCGTGGTCTTCGGCGCGGCCGCACTGCTCGCCGTGCCGACCGCGCCCCGCCGCCGCCGTGCGACGTCGAACGTCCTCGAGGCCGACGAACCCGCCACCACCTTCGACGAGGAGCGCGACGAATGAGCACGAGCACCGCGCGCCGCTGGGCCCTCCGCGGCACCGCCACCGTCGTGGCCGTGGTCGTCGCGGCCGGCACGATCGCCGCCGCGCACACCATCGGCACGACCGCGGACCCGGGGCACCCGGCCGGGCGGACCGTCACCCCGGTGCCGGCCGCCGCCGAGCGGGTCTGCGCCGGCAGCGCGCTGCGTCTGTCCGACGACGCCGGCAACGACGCCACCCGCGCGAGCACCATCGGGTCGCCGGAGATCGCCACCGCCACCACCGGCGACCGGGTCGACCGGAGCGAGCTCGGCAGCGCGAGCACCGGCAGCAGCGTCCCGACGCTCCTCACCGCACCGGCGGGCGACACCGCTCCGCAGGTGGCGGGCAGCAGCTCCCAGAGCGTGTCCGACGGCGACGTCGTCGGCGTGGGGGCAGCCTCCTGTGACGACCCGTCGCAGTCGACCTGGCTCGTCGGCGGTTCGACCGAGACCGGTCGCACCAGCCTCGTCACCCTCAGCAACCCGACCGACGTCAACGCGACCGTCGACCTGTCGATCGCCGACACCAGCGGCACCGTCAGCGCACCGGGGACCACCGGCATCGTGGTCGCCCCGAACTCGCAGAAGGTCGTCCCGCTGTCCGGTTTCGTCACCGACCAGGGCTCGACGGTCGTGCACGTCACGTCCTCCGGCGGCCAGATCGTCGCCCACATGCAGGAGACCGTCGTCCGGACGCTCACCCCCGGCGGCTTCGACATCGTCTCCGGCGGAGCGGCCCCGTCACGGACCCAGGTCATCCCCGCGGTCGTGCTCGAGGACGCCGAGGGGGCGCAACGTGGCGAGGACACCGCCGATGCCGCTCCGGTGCTGCGTCTCTACGTCCCCGGCACCGAGGTCGCGCGTGTCACGCTCGGCATCACCACGGCCGACGGTGGCGGGACCACGGTCGATGCCACCGCCGAGCCGGGCGTCGTCACCGACGTGCCGCTCGACGACTTCCCGGACGGCCGCTACTCGTTCACGATCGACTCGTCCGTGCCGATCGTCGCGGGGGCACGCACGACGACCCCGACCGACGACGGGCGGACCGACCTCGGCTGGTTCGCGTCGGCCGAGCCGCTCTCCGCCACCACGGTCACGGCGGTCGCCGCCGGCTCCGGTGCTCGCCTGAACCTCGTCAACCCGACGCGGCAGGACGCGACCGTGACGGTGCGGTCCGGTGACGACGCGCAGGAGGTGCAGGTCACCTCCGGCTCGACCACCACCGTGACCGTGCCGAGTGCGCAGCAGGTCACGATCAGCGGCGCCGAGGGCCTTGTGGCCGGAGTGACGTACCAGGGGGACGACGGCATCGCCGGGTTCCCGGTGCGCCCGGAGACCGAGGTCTCCAGTCCGGTGCGCGTCTACCCGTAGCGAGCGAGGCCGTCGGGTGCCGACCGGTCCGTCACCAGTGACGGTAGCGGTCCGGTGCCAGGTCCCAGGGGTCCTTGTCGATGAGCTCCGCGACGGCGCGGAACACCGCGGTCTCGACGACGATCCGCCGGTCCACGTCGTCCTTCTCGGGGCTGTGCGTGACCCGCTCGACCGGGATCCGGAAGACGGTCACGCGACGGGCGTCCCGGTCGATGCGCCATCGGGGGAGTTCGTCGGGCAGGCCGGTGTCGGTCGGCATGTCCGCGACCTGGAACACCACGCCCGTCAGTTCCTCCGGCCACAGTCCGACCAGGTAGTGCGCGGTGTCGCCGACGACGCGGTCGAAGGCCTCGGCCCGGGTGATCACCGGGGCCAGTTCCGGCCCGGTCACGCTCGACCGGTGGCCGCGACCGTGGCGGGAACGACCGCGTGCACGGTCGACCGGGGTGACGATCCTGGGCTTGCGGCGCATCCCGCCATCGTACGCGGCAGGACCACGCGCGGGCTCCCCGGGGCGCGGCCGGTAGGGTCGACTCCGGTATGGACGTACGGATCTGCAGCAAGGTCGCCTGTGGCGCGGGCGCCTCGGCGACCCTGACGTACGACTACGCCGACTCGATGGTCGTCGTCGGGCCGCTCTCCGGGCGCGTCGAACCGCACGGGTACGACCTCTGCGCACGGCACGCCGCGACGCTGCGGGTCCCGCAGGGATGGCGCGTGATCCGGCGTGACCCGCCGCCCCGCACACCTGAGCGTCACCCGTCCTGACGGGAGGCGCGCCTCGCTCCCTCCTGCACCGTCAGCCGTCCCCGTGGGTCTGTCCACGGGCGTCACGCGACACCGTCCTGGTCGGCGGTGCGTGGGAGACTGAGCGGCATGCCGACCGACACCCGCGCCGCCGTCCCGTTCCGCGTCGCCGACCTCACGCTCGCCGAGGCCGGCCGCCACCAGATCCGACTCGCCGAGAACGAGATGCCCGGCCTGATGGCGCTCCGGGACGAGTTCCGCGCCGCGCAACCGCTCGCCGGGGCGCGCATCGCCGGCTCGCTGCACATGACCGTGCAGACCGCCGTCCTCATCGAGACGCTGGTCGCCCTCGGCGCGCAGGTCCGCTGGGCCAGCTGCAACATCTTCTCCACGCAGGACGAAGCCGCGGCCGCGGTCGCCGTCGGCCCGACCGGCACGGTCGACGCCCCCGCCGGCGTCCCGGTGTTCGCGTGGAAGGGCGAGACCCTCGACGAGTACTGGTGGTGCACGAACCAGGTCTTCGACTGGAGCGCCGAGGCAGCCGAGGCCGGGGCCGACTCCGAGCCCGTCTCCTGGCGTGGCCCGAACCTGGTCCTCGACGACGGTGGCGACGCGACCATGCTCGTGCACACCGGCGCGGACGCGGAAGCCGCCGGCCGGGTCCCGGACGCCGGCCCCGACGCAAGCGCCGAGTGGGAGATCGTGCTGGCCACGGTCGCGTCCTCGCTCGAGCAGTCCGGCGACCGCTGGACCCGGATCGCCGCGGACATCGAGGGCGTCACCGAGGAGACCACCACCGGCGTCCACCGCCTGTACGAGCTGGCGCGCGCCGGCGGGCTGCGGTTCCCGGCGATCAACGTCAACGACTCGGTCACCAAGTCGAAGTTCGACAACAAGTACGGCATCCGCCACTCGCTGCCGGACGGCCTGAACCGGGCCACCGACGTCCTGATCGGCGGCAAGGTCGCGTTCGTCGTCGGCTACGGCGACGTCGGCAAGGGCGCGGCCGAGGCGCTCCGCGGCCAGGGCGCCCGCGTCATCGTCAGCGAGGTCGACCCGATCTGCGCGCTCCAGGCGGCGATGGACGGGTACCAGGTCGCCCGTCTGCAGGACGTCGCGGCCCAGGTGGACATCGTCGTCACCTGCACCGGCAACCTCGGGGTGGTCGGCGTGGACGACATGCTCGCGCTGAAGCACCTGGCGATCGTGGCGAACGTCGGGCACTTCGACAACGAGATCGACATGACCGGCCTCGAGTCGATGCCCGGCGCCGAGAAGGTCGAGATCAAGCCGCAGGTGCACGAGTGGCGTCTGCCCAACGGCCGCTCGATCCTGGTGCTCAGCGAAGGCCGCCTGATGAACCTCGGCAACGCCACCGGTCACCCGTCCTTCGTGATGAGCAACTCGTTCACGAACCAGGTGCTCGCGCAGATCGAACTGCACACCCGGCTCGAGCAGTACCCGGTCGGCGTCCACGTGCTGCCGAAGCACCTCGACGAGAAGGTCGCCCGGCTGCACCTGGAGGCCCTCGGGGTCCGGCTCACCGAACTCCGGCCGGAGCAGGCGGCGTACATCGGCGTCCCGGTCGAGGGCCCGTACAAGTCGGAGCAGTACCGCTACTGAGCCCTGGTGCCGGGGCAGCGTCCGTCGGGGTCCTCAGCGCGGGAAGCCCGGCGGACGCGCCCCCGCGAGCGTGCTCGCCCGCTCGAGGGTGCGCGCCCGGCCGGTGAACGCCCGCAGGTCACGCGCTCGGCGCAGTGCGACCACCCCGGCCAGGAACTCCTCGGCCGGGACCGGCGGCACCGGCTGCGCGTACTCGGCGACCTCGGCCGCCAGGGAACGCGCCACCTCGGCGCGGAGTCCGGTCTGCACCGAGGCCACACCCCGGAAGAACGCTGCGATCCGGTTCTCGAGCCGTTGCGGCAGCCGACGGACGTCCGCGACACCCGCCCACCCGATGAGCGACGGCGGCAGCGTCACGACCGGGTCGACCGACCGGCGCAGTCGCTCGTGCTGCACGACGGTACCCGCGAGCAGGTCGCCCAGGCGTCGAGGGCGGGAGCCGAACAACGCGACGACCAGGGCGAGGGAGCCCACCGTGAGCCAGAGTTCCAGCAGCCCGACGAGGGCTCGGGTGAACGCGTGCCGGAACGACACCGCGCCGCCGTCGACCCGGACCACCCGGGTCCCGAGGGCGTACCGACCGACGCTCCGGCCCCGGGTGACGGTCTCGACGGCCGCCGGGACGAGCACGAAGACGACGACCACCACGACGATCTGCGCCGCGGCCGACCAGCCGCTGTCGACACCGGTCGGCCAGACCCGGGACATGCCGATGAGCAGCATCACGAGGAGCACCGCGAGGCACACCGCGTCGAGCAGTGCGCCGGCTCCCCGCAGGACGATGCTCGCCGGCACGACGTCGAGCGCGACGGCCTCACCGACGACGAGCGCGTCATCGGTGTCGTCCAGGGCGCGGACGAAGCGGCGGTCCGCGAGGTCCCGGGGCGTGGCGCGCTTCGACATGGGATCATTCTGTCGGAACAGGACCACGAGCGGTCGTGGACCCGGAGCGTGGCTCCGACCAGCACGAGGGGGAGCGCATGGACCTGGACGCCTACTCCGAGGCGCATCGCGCTCGGTGGGACGAGCTCGACCGGCTCGCCCGACGCCCCCCCACCTCGGGTGACGACGTCGATCGCATGCTCACCGACTACCGAGCGGCCGCGACGGACCTCGCCCGCATCCGGCAGGTGTCACCGCGCTCCGCGACCGGTGACCGGCTCTCGCTGACCCTCCACCGAGCCCGCCTGCGGTTCACGGGGACGCCGGTCGACCCCGTCACCGCCGTCGTCCGGTTCTTCGCCCTCCAGCTGCCCGCCGCGCTGTACCGGATCCGGTGGGTCACGATCTGGGTCGCGGTCGCCACGATCGTCATCGCCAGCGTCACGGCCGTGTGGATCACGTCGACGCCGGGCGCGGTCGACACGTTCGGGACGGACTCGGCACTCCGGCAGTACGCCACCCAGGACTTCGTCGACTACTACTCCGACCACGGTCTCGGGGCCTTCACCGCGCAGGTGTGGACGAACAACGCGTACATCGCCGCGAGCATGGTGGCGTTCGGCATCACCGGACTGTTCGTGCCGTACTCGATCGTGCAGAACGCGATGAGTCTCGGTGTCTCGGCGTCGATCATGCACTCGCAGGGTCGGCTCGGGGACTTCTTCCTCTACATCGCCCCGCACGGACAGCTCGAGCTCTACTCGATCTTCCTGGCGGGTGGGGCCGGGCTGATGATCGCGTGGTCGTGGATCGCCCCGGGACACCGGACCCGCGCGCAGGCGCTGGCCGAGGACGGTCGAGCGCTCATCACGGTCGCGATCGGCCTCGTGCTCACCCTGCTCATGTCCGGCATCGTCGAGGGGACCGTCACGCGGCAGGACTGGGCGTGGCCGGTGAAGATCGGCATCGGCACGGTGGCGCTCGCCCTGGTCCTCGGCTACCAGTGGGTCGTCGGCGGGCGAGCACACCGCGCGGGGGAGCGCGGCGACGTCGACGAGTTCGACCGCGGAGCCACCGAGATCGTCGCCGGCTGACCCAGCGCGACCGCCCCGGTGTCGCAGCGTCTCGGTGTCGCAGCGTCCCGGTGTCGCAACGTCTCGGACGGGCCGGTCAGAGCCTCCCGGCCGCCTTCGCGCGCAGGTAGGCGTCGGCCGTCCGCGGCGGGACCTCCTCGGGCAGTCCTCGGACCACCTCGGCACCGGCCCGGCGGGCGACGTCGGCGACCCCGTCGGCGTCGAGCAGCGACCGTTCCGCGGCGGCCCGCCGGTACACGTCCGCGTGTCCGGGTCCTGGTCGGAGCCCGGCCGCGGACCCGGCGCCGGACAGGAGGCCCGGCGTGCGGCCCCGGCTGCCGTCGGCGACCGCCATCCGCGCCACCGCGGGGTCCTCGACGCTCGTCACGACCACCGCGTGCCGACGCGCGAGCACGGGCAGGACCGTGAGCAGGTCACCGGAGGCACCCACGGAGTCGAGGCTGGTCGCGAGCACCACGAGCGCGCGCTGCGTGGTCACGGCGTCGACGATCCCGGGCACCGCGGCCCAGTCGGTCGGCCGGAGCTCGGGTTCGGCCAGGGCGAGGGTCTCGCCGAACCGCTGCACCACGTCCGAGCGGGTCGCGCTGAGGACCCGTCCGCGCACGGCGTCGTCGAGCACGACGAGATCGACCCGGTCCCCGGCGGCCGCTGCGAGGGCGCCGACGAGGAGCGCCGTCTCGATCGCGGTGTCCAGGCGGGGCTCGTCGTCGACCCGCCCGGCACCGGCGCGTCCGGCGTCGACGACCACGACGACACGGCGGTCGCGCTCGGGTCGCCAGGTGCGGACGACCAGGTCCTGGCGGCGCGCGGTGGCACGCCAGTCGATCGACCGGACGTCGTCGCCGCGCACGTAGTCGCGGAGCGAGTCGAACTCGGTGCCGTGACCACGGAGTTGCAGCGTGGTCTCGCCGTCGAGTTCGCGGAGCCGGGCGAGCCGGGACGGCAGGTGTCGGCGTGACCGGAACGGCGGGGTGACGACGAGTTCGGCCGGGGCGGGGACGACGCGTTGCCGGGCGACGAGGCCGAGCGGCCCGGAGGCCCGGATCGCGATGCCGGTGGTGGTCCGCCGTCCCCGCCGGAACGGGGTGAAGCGCATCTGTGCGGTGCGTCGTTCACCGGCCGGCACCGTCAGTCGCACGCGTCGCGGCTCCTGGCCGGCGGAGGGCTCCCACATGTCCCGGACCAGGCCGCGCAGGACCCGTCGGCCGTCGTTGGCGAGGACGAGCGTGCCATCGGCACCGGCGTCCCGACGGGCCAGCCGCGGCATCCGCCGTTCGATCCTGACCTGGCGCAGGTCCGCTGCGAGCAGCAGGTCGACGGCACTCGCGACGACCAGCAACCCGATCCACGCCGACGCACCCCACCCGCTGCCGAGCAGCACCGTGGGGACGACGGCGACCGCCAGGAGCGCGACGAACCGGCCGGAGAGCGCCACTAGATCGGTACCCGGACCTGTTCGAGGACCTGCTGGAGCACCCCGTCCGCGTCGACGCCCTCGAGTTCGGCGTCGGCGGCGATCCGGAGGCGGTGCCGCCACACGGGCAGCAGCATCGCCTGGACGTGGTCGGGCGTGATGGCGTCGTAGCCGGTCAGCCAGGCCCACGCCTTCGCCGCGGCGAGCAGGGCCGTGGAACCGCGGGGGCTGACGCCGATGCGGACGGACGGCGCCTGGCGGGTGGCACGGGCCAGGTCCACGACGTACGCGAGCACGTCGTCACGGGCGCCGACCGCCCGGACAGCGCGCTGTGCGGCCCGGACCTCCTCGACGCCGACCACGGGCACGATCCCCGCCGAGCGGACGTCGCGCGGCACGAACCCGTCGGCGTGCCGTCGGAGGACCTGCCACTCGACCTCGCGCGGCGGCAGGTCGAGCGTCAGCTTCATGAGGAACCGGTCGAGCTGCGCCTCGGGGAGCGTGTAGGTGCCCTCGAACTCGATGGGGTTCATCGTCGCCGCGACGAAGAACGGGTCGGGCAGCATCCGGGCTGCGCCGTCGACGCTGACCTGCCGTTCCTCCATCGCCTCGAGCAGCGCGGACTGCGTCTTCGGCGGCGTCCGGTTCACCTCGTCGGCGAGCAGCACGTTGGTGAACACCGGTCCTTCCCGGAACGGGAACGTGCCTGTCGAGGCGTCGTACACCAGCGAGCCGGTGACGTCCCCGGGCATCAGGTCGGGTGTGAACTGGATGCGCTTGGTGTCGAGTGACATCGCGGCGGCCAGGCTCCGGACGAGCAGGGTCTTCGCGACCCCCGGGACGCCCTCGAGCAGCACGTGGCCCTGGGCGAGCAGGCCGACGATCATGCCGGAGACGGCGCCCTCCTGCCCGACGACGGCCTTGCCGACCTCGGCGCGGACGCGGGCGACCGCCTCGCGGAGCGGATCGGTGCCAGGGGTCGGTCCGGCGGAGCGCCCGGAGGGCGTGGTGATGGGCAGGTCGGTCACGATCGTCCTCCTGGTCGTGTGCGGGTGGTCGCCGTCGTCGGTCCGGCGGGCGACCCGGTCGGTCCGGTCGGTCGCGTCGGCAGCTCGTCCGGGGCAGGCCGGGAGGCCCGTCCCACGTCCCCGGAGCGCGCCCGGTCGACCGCGTGCTCGAGTTCGTCCAGGGCAGCTGCTCCCTCGACGAGGGCCCGGTCGTCGTCGGTGGTCCCACCGACGAGCACGGCACCGACCTCGGCGGCGGACCGTCCCGTCACTGCGGCGGCCCGCCGGACGACCTCGTCGACGTGCGCCGACCGGGGCAGTCCGAGACTCCGTCCGATCCGCCGGAGTGCCGCGAGCCGGAGGGTGTCGAGCGCGTGGGTCCGGTCGCGGACGCGGGCGTAGAGCCGCGCGCGCCCCTCGGTGGTCTCGGCGGCACGCACCACGACGGGCAGGCGTTCGACGACCAGGGGGCCGAGCCGACGCCCACGCCAGGACGCGGCGGCGACGGCGACCAGCCCGAGGACGGCGAGGGTACTCGGCACCCAGGGCGGTGCGAGGTCGCCGAGGGACGGCGCGGCATCGGTGCCGTCCGGGGTGGGGACGTACCAGACCAGGCGGTCACCGCTGCCGAGCAGCCCGAGCGCGAGGGCGGCGTTGCCCGCGCGGGTGACGGTGTCGTTGCGGAGGACACCGGTCGTGCCGAGCACCGTGACCCGGCCGTCCTCCGTGTCGGCGCGCAGGAGCCCCCAGCGGGTGTCGGCGCCGGAGCCGGACGGGGCGCAGCGCTGCACGTCGGCATCGTCCGTGTCGTAGGTCGCACCGACGACGGTGACGGAACCCGCGGCCCGCGCGGCCGGGATCGGGCAGGTCGTCGTCGCCGCCACGCGGGTCGACGAGGTGCTGCCGGCCGGACGTGCGTCCACGCCGAACGACTCGAGGACCCCGGGGTCGCCCGTCACGAGGACCACATCGTCGACGGTCCGCGCGAGGCGCCGGGCGACACCTCGGTCGAGCACGCCGGCGGAGTCGTCGACCAGGACCGTGGCACCCGTCCCGACCTCGACGGCGTCCGCGCCGTGGACCACGTCGACCGTGGTGCCCTGCTGTCCGAGGACCTCGACCAACGCGCGCGAACCGCTCGCCGAGGTGGAGGTCGGGTCGAGCGGGACGTCCCGCTGGCGGTCGTCCCGGCCGACCGCGGCGGTCAGGGCAGCGAGCAGGAGGCCGACGACGACGACCGCGACCCAGGTGACGATCCGGACGCCGCGGTCCGAGGGACCCGGCCCCCCGGAACCCGTGGCGGACGTGGTCGTGTCCCGACCCGACGGGCCCACCGGCGCCGACGTCGTCACGGCGCTCATGCCGGGACCGCCGGTCGGTCCGCGGGGAGGGGCCGGGCCTGTCGGACGGCGCGTTCGGTCTCGAGCACGCGACGTGCGGCGGACTCGTCGGCTTCGACCCCCAGGTAGCGGACGGCGTCGAACGCGTCGGAGGCACCGCGCAGCAGGTCAGCGAGCTGCGGGAAGGGCACCGTGGCGCGGTCGGCGATGGCTCGGGCGGTCGCTCCGGGCACCACGACGACCAGGTCCCGTTCGCCGAGACCGCGGGCGAGGGCGCGGTAGCCCTCGAGGACCGCGGTCGCCCAGTCGCCGGAGCGGAAGGCGTCGTCCGCGGCTGCGGAAAGGGCCCGCGCGGACCGGAGGTCGTCGTCGTCGAAGACACCGCCGAGGGCACCCGGACGGACACGCGCACGGCGGTGGGGGAGACCCCGGGTGACGACGACCAGGACGACCACGGCGACGAGCACGACGATCGCGATGACGAGCAGGGTGCGCCCGAACCCGGTGGAGCCGACGCCGTCCGGGGCGAGCGAACCGAGCCAGTCGAGGAACGACCGCGAAGCCCGGTCCCACCAGGTCTCCTGTGCGCCCTGGTAGTCACGGTGGGCGAGCTCGCGCTCGAGCAGTCGGCGTGCCTCCCCGGGACCGGGGGTGCTCACCCGCGGCCGTCCTGCGGGTCGTGCTGGTCGTGCTGGTCCGGCCGCTCCGGGGCCCAGGGCTGGTGCGGCGGCCAGGGCTGCTGCGGCTGTTGCTGCGGCCAGCCCTGCTGCTGCGGTGCCCACGGCTGCTGCGGTGCCCACTGCTGCTGCGGCGACCAGGGAGCGCCCGGCGCCCAGGACGGCCGCGCCACCGGTGCGTGCGGTGCGAACGGGTCCGCGGGCTGACCGGTGTCCATGTGGGAAGCGATCCGCTGGTCGAGCGCCTCGGTGCGGATGCGTCGGTCGATCGCCAGGAAGGTCACGATGGAGGCGCTCAGGACGTCCGTCACACACTGCACCGCGATCACGAGCAGGCTGCCGACGACCAGGGCCACGACCCCGCCGGCCGAGGGTGCCGCACCGGTCGCCGCGGTCTGTCCGAGCGGGTCGAAGACGCCGGAGAACAGGGTGAGCCCGATGGTGAGCGGGATGCTGGCGATGCTCGCAGCGACGCCGAGCACGACCTGCACGAGCAGCAGGACGCCGAACGTACGCCAGAACGCGCCGCGGGTGAGTCGCCACGACTGCCCTGCGGCAGAGAAGACGCTGCGACCCTCCAGCGCGATCGTCGGCACCGTGAAGGCGAAGCGGGTGACCAGGAAGGCGATGAGCACCAGGAAACCGAGGACCATCAGGAACACCACCAGCACGAACCAGCCCGCCGAGCTGTCCCCGGCGGCCAGGGCGGCGACGAACGCGATCACGACGACGACGAAGACGACGGCGACCACGATCCCGGCGGCGAGCTGCAGCAGGATCCACCCGATGACCGACCCGCGACGACCGGCGAGCAGGGACCACAGTCCGCGGAACGTCCCGCGCCGTCCGAGCACCCGCTGCCCGGTGTCGACCGCGACCGGGGCGACCAGGAACCCGCGTGCCAGGTAGCTGAGGAACGGCAGGCCGATCGACAGCACCGCGTACAGGGTCACGGTCCCGGCGATGATGCTGTCCGCGTCCCCACCACCGCCGCCGTCGACCGCGGAGAGGAGCCGGCTCTGCAGGACCCGCTGACCGACCGCCGACCCGAGGGTGGCCAAGAGCCCGAGGACCCCGGAGAGCAGGACGGCCCAGAGCAGCAGCACGCGCGCGTTGCGGCGGAAGACCGTGAAGGCACCGGCCAGCACGTCGCCCAGACCGAGCGGCCGCAGCGGGATCACCGGACGGGACGCCGGCGGCAGTGGAGCCGGCCCGCCGGTGCGGGGAGCGGACGTGCCGGGTGAGGGCGTGCCTCCTGGCTGGCCGGACGCGACCCACGGCGTCGGCTGCTGCTGCGGGCCGTTCGACCCGTGCTGCGGCTGGTCCGTCCCCGGGACCTGCCATCCGTCGTCGACCATCGACCTGCCCCCTCGCCTGGCCGCTGCCGGAACGCGCGACCGTGCCCATCCTGTCGGAAAACCTGCGGTGACGGGGCCTCGGCTATCGTGAGCGGAGAGTACCCGTCCCTGGGTGCCCCACCCTGCCCTCCGGAGTCCGCATCCCATGACACCGCGCATCCTCGTCGTCGACGACGACCAGGCCCTCGCCGAGATGATCGGCATCGTCCTCCGCTCGGAGGGCTACGAGCCCGACTTCAGCGCGGACGGCAACGACGCCGTCGAGGCCTTCCACGCCACGAAGCCGGACCTCGTGCTGCTCGACGTCATGCTGCCGGGCATCGACGGCATCGAGGTGTGCCGTCGCATCCGGGCCGAGAGCGGCACGCCGATCATCATGCTCACCGCCAAGGGCGACACCGCGGACGTCGTCGCAGGACTCGAGAACGGCGCCGACGACTACGTCGTTAAGCCCTTCAACCCGAAGGAGCTCGTCGCCCGGATCCGGACCCGTCTGCGGCCGACCGCCACCGACGCGACCGTCCTGCACGTCGGCGACCTGGTCGTCGACGTCCCCGGGCACGAGGTGCGCCGCGGTGACGCGGCCATCGCCCTCACGCCGCTCGAGTTCGACCTGCTCCGTGCGCTCGCCGAGAAGCCCAGCCAGGTGTTCACCCGGGAAATGCTCCTCGAACAGGTCTGGGGCTACCACTACAAGGCGGACACCCGCCTGGTGAACGTGCACGTGCAGCGCCTCCGCGCCAAGATCGAGCACGACCCGGACAACCCCCGCATCGTGACCACCGTCCGCGGGGTCGGGTACCGGGCCGGCGCGCAGAGCTGACGGGCGTGTCGTCCTCGTCGGCCCCGGCCCCGGCCCCAGCGCCGTTCCGCCGAGTGCGCCGGCGGGTCCGCACCTGGCTCCGCCGGATCTGGCGCGGGATCGCGTACCTCTGGCGTCGTTCGCTGATGGTCCGCTCGGCCGCGATCACGGTGGCGACCACGGGACTCGCCGTCGCCGTGATCGGCACCGCCGTCATGGTGAGCATCTCGAACAACGTGTACGCGCAGCGCCGCGACCAGATCGAGGCCGAGTCGGCGCGGGCGACCATCGTGGCGCAGAACATCTTCGACGCGGCCACCGCGGCCGAGGACAACAACCAGACCGAACTCGAGTCGCTGCAGAGCGAGGCGCAGAACGCGATCCTCTCGAACACCACCAGTCCGGGCGGGACGAGCATCGCGATCGAGCGCACACCCGGAGCCCGGACACCGCAGATCCTGCAGAACGTCGCCAGCACCGGGTTCCCGGACTCCGTGATCACGGACGACCTGCGGAAACGGGTGGCCGCCGACACCGGTGAGCTCAGTCTGCAACCCGTCCGGCTGGAGGGGCCGGACGGCCGCGGACCGGGGCTCGCCGTCGGGTCCACACTGCAGATCCCGAGCGCCGGCCAGTACGAGCTGTACATCGTGTACGACCTGTCCGACGCGCAGCAGACGCTGGACTTCGTGTCCCAGACCCTCTCGATCGGCGGTGTCGCCCTCATCGTGCTCATCGCGCTGGTCACCTCGCTCGTGGTGCGCCTGGTCGTCGTCCCCATCCGCGGCGCTGCCGAGACCAGCCGCAAGATCGCCGCCGGCCGTCTCGATGAGCGCATCCCGGTCCGGGGCGAGGACGACATCGCCACCCTCGCCCGGAGCTTCAACGACATGGCCGACGCCGTCAGCCGCCAAATCACCCAGCTGGCCGAGCTCTCGCGCGTCCAGCAGCGGTTCGTGTCCGACGTCTCCCACGAGCTCCGGACGCCCCTCACCACGATCCGCCTCGCCGGGGACCTGCTCTTCGACGCCCGGCACGCGTTCGAGCCCTCCGTCGCCCGGTCCGCGGAACTGCTGCACGCCCAGGTCGACCGGTTCGAACTGCTGCTCGCGGACCTGCTCGAGATCTCCCGGTACGACGCCCAGGCCGTCGAACTCGAGACCGAGCCCGTCGTCCCGGCGGCGCTCGCGGCCGACATCGTCGAGGAGTTCCGCCCCCTGGCTGACCGCGCCGGCATCGAGCTGCGCCTGGCCACCCCGGGCGGACACACCACCATGCAGCTCGACGCCCGCCGGATCCGCCGGGTGCTCCGGAACCTCGTCGGCAACGCCATCGAGCACGGTGACGGCCGACCCGTCGACCTCGTGGTCGACAGCGACTCCCGCTCCGTCGCCATCGCGGTTCGCGACCGTGGCGTCGGGATGCCGGCCGAGGACACCGCCCGGGTGTTCGACCGCTTCTGGCGTGCCGACCCCAGCCGCAAGCGCACCATCGGCGGCACCGGACTCGGGCTCGCCATCAGCCTCGGCGACGCCCAGCTGCACGGCGGCCGCATCGACGTGTGGTCACGACCGGGCGAGGGTTCCGCGTTCGTGCTCACCCTGCCGCGTCGGAGCAGCGAGACCCCGCCGACGTCGGCGATCCCGCTGCCCGCGCTCGACGAGTCCTACGCGGGACCGACCGGAACGGAGGACCCGGCATGACCCGGACGGACCGACCGACCCACCGTGCGCGCCTCCGGCTGGTGCTCACCGCCGCGCTCGCCGCCGTGACGCTGCTCGGCGCGACCGCCTGCGCCGCCATCCCGACCGGTGGCCCCGTGCGCTCCGGCCAGTCGATCACCGACGAGTCGCCCACCGGCGGCGTCGACTACCGTCCCACCGGCCCCGAGGACGGGGCGAACCAGACCGACCTGCTGACACAGTTCATCGACGCCGCCACCGGTGCGCAGAACGACTACGCCGTCGCCCGCGAGTTCCTCAGCAGCGGCTTCTCGCAGAAGTGGAACCCGCGGCAGGGCGTCACCATCCGGCAGGGCGACGGCCAGGTCGAACGCGTCGGCGACCAGGAACTCACCTACACGCTCACCGCGAGTGCCTCGGTGGACGCCGACGGCGAGTACACCCAGGCGGTCCGCCCGACGTCCTCGACGCTGACGTTCCAGTTCGTCCGCGAGGACGGCCAGTGGCGCATCGCCTACGCCCCCGACGGCATCATCCTGTCGCCCGTCAACTTCACCTCGGTGTTCCAGCCGCACGCGCTGTACTTCTACGACCCCACCTACCGGTTCCTCGTCCCCGACGAGCGCTGGTTCCTGGCCCGCTCCTCCACCAGCACACGCATCGTGAGCGCCCTGCTCGCCGGGCCCGCAGAGTGGCTCGAGGGCTCGGTCGTCTCGTCGTTCCCAGAGGGGACGCAGCTCTCCCTGAACGCCGTCACGATCGAGAGCGGCAGCGCGCAGGTCGACCTGTCGAGCGAGGCGCTCCGGGCGAACACGGTCGAGAAGGTCCGGATGCGCGAACAGCTCACCGACTCGCTCTCCTCGGTCGCCACGATCTCCTCGGTCGACCTCACCGTCGAGGGCGTCGCCCTGCCCCTGCCCGACTCCAGCGGCACGAGTGCCCAGCGGAACCCCGACGTCGACGCTCGACCCCTCGTCGTCCAGGACCGCGTCGCCGGGTACGCCACACCGGGCACCGGGGACGTCACCGCGCTCGGCGGCGGACTGAGCGACCGGATCGCCGGACTCGACCCGAACTCGCTCGCCCTCTCCGCATCCGGCACGTCCGCAGCCGTCGGCAACGACGACGGTGTGTTCGTGGTCCGGTCCGGCAAGGACCCGCTGCGCATCGACACCCGCGAGGACCTCGTGCCACCGAGCATCGACGACCAAGGCTTCGTCTGGGTCGCGCAGCGGTCGGACACCCGGTCGATCACGGCGTACGGGCTGGGCGGTGACCCGCACACCGTCGCCTCGACCCTCCCCGAGGGCAGGCTGGTGTCGTTCCAGGTGTCCCGTGACTCGACGCGAGCCCTGGCACTCCTCGACACCGACGACGGTGCCGCGCTCTACGTCGTCGCCATCACGCGCGGCTCCGACCGTGCGCCGACCTCGCTCGGCCCGCCCGTCCGCGTGCAGGCCGCCGACGGTGACCCCGTCGGAGCCGCCTGGGTCGACGAGCTCGACGTCGCCTCGGTCGGACGCACGACGGCCGGCTCGAGCATCGTCCGCACCACCGTCGGCGGGCAGTGGGACACCCTCGCGAAGCCGGACGGTCGCGCGACGGCGATCGCCGGGGGGAGCGGCAACGCGCTGCTGCTCCGGATGTCCGACGGGTCGGTGCTGCAGTCGACCGGCGCGGGGTGGGACACCACCGGCGTCGAGGCGTCGGTGCTCGGCGTGCAGCGCTGACCGGGGCCCTCCCTCCACATCCGGGCCGGACGGGAGGCCCGTCCACATTCCGCCCCGCCGGCCCACCCCCGACGG